>NZ_JBIVMF010000006.1:0-146142 GCF_044752945.1 Streptomyces sp. NPDC088554
TTGACTTTTGGCACACTGTTGAGTTCTCAAGGAACGGACGCTTCCTTTGTACTCACCCTCTCGGGCTTTCCTCCGGGCTTTCCCTTCGGTGTTTCGTTCTTGCGTTTCAAACTCTAGCAGGCCTTTTCGTTCTCCCTGACCACCGTTCCGCAGACATACGAAAGCAGAACCCTGGTAAGGATCAAGACTTGCTGGATTCCGCCGACCCCCGACTCAATGTCGTGTTGGTGTCAGGCAGGAGTACGACAGTACATCTCGTCGGACGACGCAAGCAAATCGTCTGCCGTGCGCCACCGGGTCGATCAACCCGCGGACAACAGGTAGCTCTTACCCGGAACCGTCACTTCCTATGACTTACCCTTCTGAACAGCGCGTCGCTCCCTCACGGAGGGTGACGACCGCCCCCTTGATCTTCTGCTTTGCCTCCGGGAGGCTCCCCATGACTGTCGTGACAGCTCCGCTGGGCGGACGGGCCATCGGGCTCGCCGCGGTGCCCGATCCGGTATTCGCCGGCGAGATGGTGGGGCCGGGGACCGCCATCGATCCCGTACGGGAGCCGGGGGTTGTTGTCTCACCGGTCGACGGCGTTGTGGTTTCCCTGCATCCGCACGCCTTCGTGGTGGTGGACGGAGAGGGGCACGGGGTGCTGACGCATCTGGGGATCGACACGGTGCAGCTCAATGGCGCCGGGTTCGAGCTGCTGGTCAACAAGGGCGACACGGTCGTCCGGGGACAGGGCATCGTGCGCTGGAACCCCGTCGAGGTGGAAGCGGCCGGCAAGTCCCCCATCTGCCCGGTCATCGCGCTGGAGGCCACCGCCGACTCCCTGACGGACACGCACGCCGGGAAGGGCAGTGAGGTAGCGACCGGCGACACGCTCTTCAGCTGGCGATGACACCTATGTCGTACATCAGGGACGGGCGCGGGACGCTCGTCATACATCCAACGCGGCGACCTCGTCGCCGCATAACCGCGGACGGGTGAAATGCAGACAACGCTGCGAGGCGTCGGGGTCAGTCACGGAGTGGCGATCGGTGAGGTCCGGCACATGGGCACCGCGGTGCTGGAGCCGCCGGCCAAGCAGATCCCGGTGGAGGACGCGGAGCGCGAACAGGCCCGCGCCCACCGGGCCGTCGAGGCCGTGTCCGCCGATCTGATCGCCCGCGGCAATCTCGCCGGTGGCGAGGCGCAGGCCGTGCTCGAGGCGCAGGCCCTGATGGCGCAGGACCCGGAGCTGATGGCCGATGTGGAGCGGCGGATCGCCGTTGGGTCCACGGCCGAGCGCGGGGTGTACGACGCGTTCGCCTCGTACCGCGCGCTGCTCGCGAACGCCGGGGAGTATCTGGCCGGGCGCGTCGCGGACCTGGACGATGTGCGGAACCGTATCGTCGCCCGGCTGCTGGGCGTTCCGATGCCGGGGGTGCCGGACAGCGACGAGCCGTACGTACTGATCGCCCGTGACCTCGCGCCGGCGGACACGGCGTTGCTCGACCCGGCTCTGGTGCTGGGGTTTGTGACCGAGGAGGGCGGGCCGACGAGTCACAGCGCGATTCTGGCGCGGGCGCTCGGGGTGCCCGCCGTTGTCGCGCTGCCGGGGGCCGGGGAGATCGGTGAGGGCACCGTGATCGCGGTCGACGGCAGCACCGGTGACATCTTCGTCGAGCCGAGCGCCGAGAAGCGGGCGGAACTGGCGGAGGCCGCCGCCGCGCGGAAGGCCGCGCTGTCCGCGTCCTCCGGGCCCGGCGCCACCTCGGACGGTCACACGATGCCGCTGCTCGCCAATATCGGTGGGCCCGCCGATGTGCCGGCCGCGGTCGCGGCGGGCGCCGAGGGCGTGGGTCTCTTCCGTACCGAGTTCCTGTTCCTGGACGACAGCGAGCGGGCTCCGTCCGAGGAGAAGCAGGTCGCCGCGTACCGGGCGGTGCTCGAAGCGTTCCCCGAGGGGCGGGTGGTCGTACGGGTGCTGGACGCGGGCGCGGACAAGCCGCTGGACTTCCTGACCCCCGCCGACGAGCCGAACCCGGCGCTCGGTGTGCGTGGTCTGCGGAGCCTGCTGGACCACCCCGAGGTGCTGCGGACCCAGCTGACGGCGCTGGCTAAGGCCGCCGCCGGGCTGCCGGTGCATCTGGAGGTGATGGCGCCGATGGTGGCCGACCGCACCGATGCCAGGGCGTTCGCGGACGCCTGCCGGGAGGCGGGGCTGACCGCGAAGTTCGGTGCGATGGTGGAGATTCCGTCCGCCGCGCTGCGCTCCAGGTCGATCCTCCAGGAGGTCGAGTTCCTGTCGCTGGGGACCAACGACCTCGCGCAGTACACCTTCGCCGCCGACCGGCAGGTGGGCGCGGTGTCACGGCTCCAGGACCCGTGGCAGCCCGCGCTGCTCGATCTGGTGGCGCTGTCGGCCGAGGGGGCCAGGGCCGAGGGAAAGAGCTGTGGTGTGTGTGGTGAGGCCGCGGCCGATCCGCTGCTCGCGTGTGTGCTCACCGGACTCGGTGTGACGTCGCTGTCGATGGGCGCGGCCTCCATTCCCTACGTACGGTCGACTCTGGCCAAGCACACGCTGGCGCAGTGCGAGCGCGCGGCCGCGGCCGCGCGGGCCACGGACACCGCGGAGGACGCCAGGGCGGCCGCGCAGGCGGTGCTGTCCGGCGAGTGAGCGGATGTGGGTGAGGGGGAGGGACTTCCCGCCGTCGTGCGGCGGGGAGCCCCTCCCCTTTTCGGAGCCCTTTCGGGGCCTTTCCGGGTGCCTTTCGGTCAGTGGTGGGTGCCGGTGTCGGCCGGGCCGAGGTCGAAGCCCGCGCAGTACTCCACGCCGGGCTCGGGGGAGAGCGGCTCTCCGGTGTCCGCGTCGGTGCAGTAGGCGCTGAAGACCTCGCCCACGGTGAGCGGGGTGAGGGCGCCGTGGCGCAGGCGCCAGCCGTGGAGCCGGTCCGGGGTGCCGGGCGCTGTCGTCCGCAGGACCACTCCCCCGGCGCTCTCCAGGGCGATGCCCGCCGCCAGGACCGTGACGAACTCGGCACCCTCGGAGGTGCCGAGGCGGGCAGGCGTCCCCGACGGCCCTGCGGTGGTGTGGAGGACGGCCATGAGCTGTTCGTCGGCGGCGGTGACGCTGCAGACGAGGTGGTGGGCGCCGGGCCCCGCGCCTTCGATGAGCCGCGGCAGAAGCTCGGACGCCCGCTCGAATGCCTCGCGTCCGATGTCCTGACCGCAGTCGGCGCACTCCCCCAGGTCGGCGAGGAGCATCGTCGCGTACTCCCAGGTGGCTCTGCGGACCGCCGTGTTGATGAGCAGCGGGATCAGGGCGTCGATGGGCTGGCCGGTGTAGGCGACGGCCGCGCCGGTCACCGGGATGACGGCGGTGAAGCGGCTGCGGCTCTCCGCGCTGTCGGGGGCGAGGCCCTCCTCCGCGCAGTATTCCGCGTACTCCTCCGGGTCGAAGAGCGCGACGGTGGTGTGCCCGCCCCGGGCGGCGAGGGATCTCAGCAGGGCCTCGACCTGCCGCAGATAGGCGGAGTGGTCGTCGAAGGTGAAGGTGCGGTACCCCCGCATCGCGGTGAAGTCCCGCTCGTCGGCCAGCAGGCCCACGGTGCTGGGGACTTCGCGCCGCAGTCTGCGGCGTGCGGTCCTGAGTGTCCTGTCACGGTGGTCGGTGTGCGCCATGGCTCCCCCTGAGCGCTGATTACTGAGTGCTGAGCACGGTCGAACCTTGCTCACTCACCGTAACCGAGGGGTCTGACAGCGCGGGTGCGGCCGAGGTCCTCGTAGAAGCGGAGCAGTTCCACGTTGTCCACGGAGCCCGCGTTGACGGCCTTGTCCAGCGGCGCGCCCTGGAGGAGGCGTTTGACGGGGACCTCGATGCGTTTGCCGGTGAGGGTGTGGGGGATGCCGGGGACTTCGATGATCTCGTCGGGGACATGGCGCGGGGAGAGCTGGGTGCGCAGGGCGGCGGTGATGTCGGCGCGCAGCCGTTCGTCGAGGGTCGCGCCCTCCGCGAGCTGGACGAAGAGCGGCATCCAGTAGCCGCCGTCCGGTTCCTCCACACCGATGACCAGGGATTCGCGGATCTCGGGGAGGCGTTCGACGACTTCGTAGATATCGGCGGAGCCCATCCGGACACCCTGGCGGTTGAGGGTGGAGTCGGAGCGGCCGTGGATGACGACCGAGCCCCGGTCGGTGAGGGTGATCCAGTCGCCGTGTCGCCAGACGCCGGGGAACATGTCGAAGTAGCTGTCGTGGTAGCGGCTGCCGTCCGGGTCGTTCCAGAAGCGGACGGGCATGGACGGCATGGGGTTGGTGACGATCAGTTCGCCGACCTCGCCGGTCACCGGCTCGCCCTGCGGGTTCCATGCCTGGAGGTCGGTGCCGAGGCAGGCGGCCTGGAGTTCCCCGATGTGGACGGGGAGGGTGGGTACGGCCCCGGCGAAGCAGCTGCACACATCGGTGCCGCCGCTGACGGAGGCGATCCACAGGTCGTCGGCCACCTCGTCGTGGAGCCAGCGGAATCCGTCGGGAGGCAGGGGCGATCCGGTGGTGGCGACGCAGCCGATACGGGAGAGGTCGTGGTCGCGGCCGGGGTGTACGCCGGCCTTGCGGCAGGCCATGACGTACGCCGCCGAGGTGCCGAAGAGGGTGGCGCCGGTGCGTTCGGCGACGGCCCACTGGGCGTCGACGGCGGGGAACCCCGGACTGCCGTCGTACAGCACGATCGTGGTGCCGGTGAGCAGACCGGAGACGAGGAAGTTCCACATCATCCAGCCGGTGGAGGTGTACCAGAAGAAGCGGTCCGCCGGGCCGAGGTCGCAGTGCAGGCCGAGCTGTTTGAAGTGTTCCAGCAGGATGCCGCCCTGGGACTGGACGATCGCCTTGGGCAGGCCGGTGGTGCCGGAGGAGTACAGGACCCACAGGGGGTGGTCGAAGGGGACCTGTTCGAAGACGGGGGCGGTGTCCTCGGCGCCCGTGGTGACGGCCGACCAGTCGAGGGCGCCCTCGGGGGCCGGGGTGCCCAGCAGCGGGACGTGGATCACGGCGCGCAGGGTGGGCAGTTCGCGGCGGAGTTCGGCGACCGTTTCCGTACGGGCGTGTTCCTTGCCGCCGTAGCGGTAGCCGTCGACGGCGAACAGGACGACGGGTTCGACCTGCTGGAAGCGGTCCAGGACACCGCGGGCGCCGAAGTCGGGGGCGCAGGAGGTCCAGACGGCGCCGACGGCGGCGGTGGCGAGCAGGGCGGTGACGGCCTGCGGGATGTTGGGGAGGTAGCCGCTGACGCGGTCCCCGGGGCGTACGCCCAGCGCGCGCAGTTCGGTGGCGAGCGAGGCCACTTGGCGGCGGAGTTCGGACCAGCTGACCTGGGTCTGTTCCGCTGTCTCGGCGACGTGCAGGAGGGCGGGTTCATGGGCACGGGAGGGGTCCTCGGCGGTGCACAGGGCGTGTTCGGCGTAGTTGAGAGTGGCGCCGGGGAACCACTGGGCGCCGGGCATGGTCCGGGCGCCGAGGACGCGTTCGTACGGGGTGGTGAAGCGGATGGCGAACCAGTCGGCGACGGCGGTCCAGAAGGTCTCCAGCTCCTCGACGGACCAGCGGTGCAGCGCCGCGTAGCCGCCCTCGGCGGGGGCTCCGTACCGTTCGGCGGCCCAGCTCTGGAAGCGGGTGATCCCGGCGGCGGCGATACGGTCGGGGCTCGGCTGCCAGAGGGGTTCGGGGCTGGCTGCTGCGGTCATGGGGGCGGCTCCCGGGACGTGTGTAAGCGCGTGGTGCGGGCTGTCACGGACGATGCCATGTGATCGTCCCGGGCACCAGACGCGGGCCTTCGTGGCGGTTCGGCGACATCGTGCGCCACCGCGGGTGAACGGGAGTTGAACGGTGCTTCGGAAGATCTCCGCGGGTGGCAGGCTGGCGTCATGGACGGTCGTGAGCTGGTGCGTTCGATGAAGGCGGTCGGTTCGGCGCGGGGGCTTCGCTCCCTGCGGTCGGCCTGGCGCGGGCGGCGTGCGGACGCCCGGGAGCGGGTGGCGCGCGGTCCGGAGCGGGCGCGGGTGCCGGGGCCGGTCGTCGCCGCCGAGCCGCTGCCGGGCGGGGGGACCGTGCGGTTCGCCCGCGCGGAGCTGAAGGTGTGCGTCATGGTGGGCGGCGCGGTGTTCTGGGGGTGGGACGGCGCGGCGCCGCTGCCGTCGTACGCGCTGGCCGACGCGGGGCCCGAGCCGGATCCGCGGGCGCTGCTGGAACCGGACAAGGACGGCGGCTGGCGGGTGGTGTCGGAGCGGGTGACGGTGGCGGTCTCCCGGCACGGCGGGGTCGAGGTGCGTACGCCGGGCGGTGTGGTGCTGCGGCGGGAGCTGCCGCCGCGCTGGTGGGAGCCGGTGGCGGGGGGTACGGCGCGCTGGGTGCAGCGGACGGAGGTGGCCGCGGACGCGCGGTTCTTCGGGCTGGGCGGCCGGGGGTCGGGGCCCCGGCTGCGGGACGGGACGTACCGGCTGTGGAACACCGATCCAGGTGGTGGGTTCGGTCCGGCCGACGATCCGCTGTACGTGACGATGCCGGTGCAGCTGGTGGTGGCGGACGCGGGGACGCATCTGGCGTTCCACGACAACGCGTGGGACGGCCGGGTGACGATCGGGGAGGGCGAGGAGGGGGCGGGTTCCGGCCATGACCGGCCGGGGACCAGTGAGTTGCGGATGGACGGCGGACCGTTGCGGTGCTGGGTGGTGACCGGGACGCCGGCCCGGGTGCTGCACGCCTGGACGGCGCTGAGCGGGGCTCCCGTGCCGCCTCCGTCGTGGGCGCTCGGGCCGCAGCACGCGCGGTGGGGGTTCGGCAGTGAGCGGGAGGTGCGGCGGATCGTGGCGGGGTACCGGGAGCGGGGGCTGCCGCTGTCCGCCGTCCATCTGGACATCGACCACTACGACGCGCACCGGGTCTTCACCGTCGACCGCGCGCGTTTCCCCGATCTGCCGGGGCTGGCCGGGGAGTTGCGGAAGGCCGGGATCCGGCTGGTCTCGATCGTCGATCCGGCGGTGCGGGCGGAGCCGGGTGTGGCGGTGTACGACAGCGGTGCGGCGGTGGGTCCCGCCGGGGCGTTCGTACGGGACGGGCGGGGCCGGGAAGTGCGGGGCGAGGTCTGGCCGGGCACGTGCGTCTATCCGGATTTCACCGATCCGGCGGTGCGCGACTGGTGGGGCGGGTTGTACGAGGAGCGGCTGGCGCAGGGGTTCGCCGGGGTGTGGCACGACATGAACGAGCCGGTGTCCTTCGCCCCGTTCGGCGATCCGACGCTGCCGCGTTCGGCGCGGCACCGGTTGGAGGGCCGGGGCGGTGACCACCGTGAGGCGCACAATGTGTACGCGCTGGCCATGGCGCGGGCGGGGTTCGAGGGGCTGCGGCGGCTGCGGCCGGACGAGCGTCCCTTCCTGTTCTCGCGCGCGGGCTGGGCGGGGATGCAGCGGTACGGCGGGACGTGGTCGGGGGATGTGTCGACGGGCTGGCCGGGGCTGCGGGCGTCGCTCTCGCTGGTGCTGGGGCTGGGGCTGTGCGGGGTGCCGTACTCGGGGCCCGATGTGGGCGGGTTCGACGGGAGTCCGTCGCCGGAGCTGTATCTGCGGTGGTTCCAGCTGGGGGCGTATCTGCCGTTGTTCCGTACGCACGCGGCGATCGACGCGGGGCGCCGGGAGCCGTGGGAGTTCGGTCCCGAGGTGCTGGAGCACGCGCGGGCGGCGCTGCGGGAGCGGGAGCGGCTGCGGCCGTATTTCGTGACGCTGGCCCAGCTGGCGCGGCTGACCGGGGCACCGTACGCGCGGCCGGTGTGGTGGGGGACGCCGGAGGACCGGGCGCTGCGGGACTGTGAGGACGCGTTTCTGCTGGGGGACGCGCTGCTGGTGGCGCCGGTGCTGGAGTGTGGCGCGGACCGGCGGGCGGTGCGGCTGCCTCCCGGGCGGTGGTACGACACGGCGACGGAGGAGGCGTACGAGGGCGGCGGCCAGGTGCTGCTGGACGCGCCCCGGTCGCGTATCCCGGTGCTGGCGCGCGCGGGTGCGGTGATTCCCGTGCGGGGTGCGGACGGTGGGCCGGCGCTGGAGGTGTGGGCTCCGGCGGCGGGGCGGGTGGGCGGCGGGCTGGTGGTGCGGGATCCGGGGGACGGCTGGGCGGTGGCGGAGGTCGAGCGGTACACCTCGCGGCTGGTGGACGGGGCGGTGCGGGTGGAGCGGGTGGGGACGGAGGGGACGGCGGTGCCGGACTGTCCCGTTCAGGTACGGGGGCGGTGAGCCGGGGGCGCCGTTCCGTCAGGCGTGCCGCGCGGTGTCGTAGCGGCCCGCGAACCAGGCGTACACCGCCTGCGTGTGCAGGGGGAACGCCGGCTCGGCCGGTGCGCGCAGGAGGTCGCGGCCCGCGGTCTCGTCGGGGATGGCCGGGGGTGGCAGCCGGTCCGCCGGGAGGGCCGGGAGCAGGCCGAAGAGCAGCAGGTGGCCGCCGGGCGAGCTGAGCGCGTCGGCGAGGCGGACCTCGTCCTGGCCGCCTCGATGCCGGTCTCCTCGCGCAGTTCCCGTACGACCGCGTGGCGCCGGTCCTCGGCGTGGTCGACGAAGCCGCCGGGCAGGGCGGCCTCCGTAGGCGGGTTCGACCGCGCGGGTGATGACGACGAGCGCGGTGCCCCGGTCGTCCGTGACGGGCTGGAGCGCGAGAGCGCGACGGCGACGGGCAGCGGGGTGCCGTACGCGGTGGTGCCGCAGCGGCCGCAGGTACGGGGCCGGCAGGCCGGGGCCGTGTACGGGGTGCCGCAGGCGCCGCAAGGGGAGTCGGGGACGGGCCGGGGTTCGTTTCCGGGGGCGGACACGCGCGGACGTATCCGCTCGCTCTTCCGCCCGGCCACGGGAACTGATAGATCCCTGTGCCCATGACAAAACTTGCGTCCCTGTTCCGTGCCCTGGCCGCCTCGGCCGCCGCCCTGCTCGCCGTCACCGCCGTCGCGCCCACCGCTCGGGCGGACGGGGAGCCCTCCGTACCGAAGGAGTTCGTGGCGCTGCGCCGGATCGCGCCGACGGTCATCCAGGAGATGCGCTACGTCACGCCGCACACCTTCCTGGGTGTGCCGGTGGACGGCTACCGGCAGCCCGTCTGCCTCGTGACCCGCTCCACCGCCGAGGCGCTGCGGCGGGCGCAGCTGAAGCTGGTGCGCCGGGGCTACTCGCTCAAGGTGTACGACTGTTACCGGCCGCAGCGGGCGGTCGATCACTTCGTACGGTGGGCCGGGGATCTCCAGGACGAGCGGATGAAGGCGGAGTTCTATCCGCGCGTCGACAAGTCGGCTCTGTTCGAGGACGGTTACCTCGCGGAGAAGTCCGGGCACAGCCGGGGCAGTACGGTCGATCTGACCCTGGTACGGCTGCCCGCCCGGCCGACGCGTCCGTACCTGCCGGGTGAGCCGCTCGCGCCCTGCTACGGACCGCGGGCGGAGCGGTTTCCCGACAACTCCGTCGATATGGGTACCGGTTTCGACTGTTTCGATACGCTTTCGCACACCGACGATCCCCGGGTGACGGACGAGCAGCGTGCCCACCGGCGGCTGCTGAGGTCGGCGCTGGCCGAGGTCGGGTTCGCCAACCTGCCCGAGGAGTGGTGGCACTTCACGCACCGCCCGGAGACCTTCCCGGACACGTACTTCGACTTCCCGGTGGCCTGGCCCCCGGGCGCCGGGCACTGAGCGCGGGCGCCGGTGGGCGGGACGGGAGACGGGCGGCCGGGACCACCCCCGTGGGCTCCGGCCGTCCGTCCTCCCTGGGGTGGGACGCCGGCCGGGCCCTTTCGGTTCTCGGGGCGCGCGGGTCTCTCGTACTCCACCGGACAGGCCGTGCCGCCGACGGTCTTGACGTGCCCCGGGCGCCGGTGAAAACTGCCCCTTCTCCGGCCGCCCCTCGGTGGCCCGCACGAGCCACGGCCCGTACCCCGGTCGGTGGGGGTGCGGGCCGTGTTCCGTAACCGGGGGCGGGTCCCGGAGGTCAGGTCGCCGCGGGCGCGTGCCGGGTGGCGGCCCGGTTCATGGCGTGTTCCACGACCGAGACGAGCACCTCCTTGACGGACTCGCGGTCGCGCGCGTCGCACATCAGCAGCGGGACCTCGGGGTCGAGGTCGAGCGCCGAGCGCACGGTCTCGCCGGGGAAACGGTCCGCGCCCTCGAAGCAGTTGACGGCGACGGTGAACGGGATGCCACGCCGCTCGAAGTAGTCGACCGCGGCGAAGGAGTCCGCGAGGCGCCGGGTGTCGGCGAGCACGACCGCGCCCAGGGCGCCCTGGGCCAGCTCGTCCCAGAGGAACCAGAAACGGTCCTGGCCCGGGGTGCCGAAGACGTACAGCACCAGGTCCTCGCGGAGCGTGATCCGGCCGAAGTCCATGGCGACCGTGGTGGTCGTCTTCTCCTCGACCCCCGCGATGTCGTCGACGGGGCGGCCGGCCTCGCTGAGTATTTCCTCCGTGCGCAGCGGCCTGATCTCGCTGACCGCGCCCACCAGGGTGGTCTTGCCCACCCCGAAACCGCCCGCGACCAGGATCTTCAGCGATACCGGATCGACCGGACGCGGTCTGTGGCTAGAGCGCCCGAAGACCATTGATCACCTCGCGGAGAATGCTCACGTCCGGCAGCTCGGCCGGCGGAACGGGACGGGTTACATGCACGAGCTCGTCCTCGACGAGATCGCCCACGAGGACCCGGACCACCCCGACGGGCAGGTCCAGGCTCGCGGCGAGCTCGGCGATCGACTGGGGGCTCGTGTAACAGCGTTCGACGATCTCCACATGCTCGGGGGAGAGCGTCTGGTCGCGGCCGGGGTCACCGGCCGCGGGTTCGCACACGACGAGCGCGATCAGGTCGAGCCTGTGGCGCGTGGCGGTGCTGGTGCGACCGCGTGTCATCGCGTAGGGACGTACGACCGGTCCGGCTTCGCCGTCGAACCAGTGCTGTTGATCCTGGCCTTCTTCACTCATGCCGGCCCGCTCATCCGCCGGCGGACAGGCCGGTGCGTGGTGCCGTGCCGAGATGGACTCCGACTCTCTTGACCATGAGGGTCATCTCGTAGGCGACCTGGCCGACATCGGAGTTCGCGTCGGACAGGACCGCCAGGCAGCTGCCGTCGCCCGCCGCGGTGACGAAGAGGAACGCGTCGTCCAGTTCGACGACGGTCTGCCGCACCGTGCCCGCGTCGAAGTGGCGGCCGACGCCCTTGGCGAGGCTGTGGAATCCGGAGGCGACGGCGGCGAGATGCTCGCCGTCCTCACGGGTGAGGCCCTTGGAGGTGCCGGTCGCGAGACCGTCGCCGGAGAGGACCAACGCCTTGCGGATACTGGCGACCCGCTCGACCAGCTCGTCGAGGAGCCAGTTCAGCTCCCCCATCGCATTGGGGCCGTTGGGGTTGCGTGCTGCGATGTTCGGTGCGGTCATCGACCGTCTCCCTCAGATGTGGTTCCTTGTGTCTCACCCGGGCCGGTGGTGTCGGCGTCATTCTGCCGACGACCGCGCTGCCAGCCCCGTTGGAGCGAAGCCATGCGACTGCGGACCTCGTCCGCGTCCCGCTCGTCGTGCCCCCGCGGGGGGGCGGAGTCGGCGGTCCGGTCCTGGGTGATGTCCCTCAGCTGGGGGGCGAGGCTGGCCTGCCGGACCCGGCGGGGCAGCCCGTCGATCAGTGACGGGGCGTCATCGGACGGCGCGCGGCGCGAGGTCTGCGCCGGTACGCCGGAGAAGGCGCGGCCGGTGGCCGGTTCCGCCACCGTACGGGAACGGCTCGGGTCGTCCACGCGGCGGCCCCGGTCCGCGACCAGGGCGGGGCGCTTGCGGCGGGGCAGGACCGGCTCGCCGAACCCGGTTCCGGCGCGGTCCGTTCCCGCGTCCGGTACGGCGTGGCCGTCGCGCCGCTCACGGGCGTCCCGGATGTCGCGGGTCCCTTCGGGCCCGTCGGACGGCTGTCCGGCGGCGGCGTGTGCCCGGTCCCTGGCGCGGAACAGGCCGCCGCGCTCGCTCTCCGTGTCATCGATGTCGCCGATGCCGTCACCTCCGCCGAGTACCGGAGGGCCCTGGCCGTCCAGAGCCCCGACCGGTGGTTCGAGCTCGACCGGGCCGTCGAGCACGGACGGGGCGGCGCCCTGTCCGGTGGCGATCTTCCCGAGCGCGGCGAGCCTGCCGCTCTTCTCGGCACGGCCACGTCCGCGCTCCACCCGCTCCGGGGCGTTCTTCCGTTCGAGCCGGAAACCGGTGCCCTCGGTCTCGGGGGCGTCGGTGAGCAGCACGACGGGCAGGAAGACGATCGCGGTCGTCCCGCCGTACGGGGAGGGCTGGAGGGAGATACGGACGTTCTGCCGCTGGGCGAGCCGGCTGACCACGAACAGACCGAGGCGGTCGGTGTCGGACAGCTCGAACTCGGGGGTCTCCGCGAGCCGCAGATTCGCGTCGAGCAGGACCTCGGGGGCCATGCCGAGGCCGCGGTCGTGGATCTCCAGGGTGAAGCCGTTGGCGACCCGCTCGCCGTGCACCTGTACCGCGGTGTGCGGCGGCGAGAACACCGTGGCGTTCTCCAGGAGTTCGGCGATGAGGTGGGTGAGGTCGGCGACGGCGGGGCCGCCGACGCCGATGCGCGGGAGCCTGCGGACCTCGATGCGCTCGTAGTCCTCGACCTCGGCGACGGCCGCGCGCACCACGTCCATGAGCTGGACCGGCTTGCGCCACTGCCGGGAGGGCGCGGCTCCGGAGAGGATCACCAGGCCCTCGGCGTGCCGACGCATACGCGTGGTGAGGTGGTCGAGCCGGAAGAGGTCGGCCAGTTCCTCGGTGTCCTCGGTACGGCGCTCCATGGTGTCCAGGAGCGTGAGCTGACGGTGGAGCAGGACCTGGTTGCGGCGGGCGAGGTTGACGAACACCTCGGAGACGCCGCGTCGGAGGTCGGCCTGTTTGACGGCCGCCTCGACGGCGGCGCGCTGGAGGGTGTTGAGCGCCTGGCCGACCTGGCCGACCTCGTCCTTCTCGTAATCCAGCCGGGGCGCCTCGGTCTCCACGTCGACCGGCTCGCCGGCGGCGAGGCGGCGCATCACGCTGGGCAGGCGTACGCCGGAGACCTCGTGGGCCTCCTTGCGGAGCCGGGACAGGTCTCTGATCAGGTCGCGGCCGACGCGTACGGACACGATGAGGGAGACCAGGAGCGCGACGAGACCGAGGGCGGCGGCGATGCCGACGCGGAGGAACACCTCGGCGCGTATGGGGTCGATGTGCTGCTGGTAGAGCGCGGTGGCCTCGACGCTCTCGTCGCTCAGGTCGTCGAGGACGGAGGCGGTCATCCTCTGCCAGGTCCCGGCGGTGACCGTCTTGGCCGTGGATCCGGCGCCCGCCGCGATGATGCGGTCCTCGGTCTGGCGCAGTTCGAGCGTGGCGGGGGTGCGCCAGTACCGCTCAAGTGTCGAGCGGTCGGAGAGGGGCAGGTCGGCGAGGTTGGTCTCGTACAGCAGCACACGGTTGGCGACCAGGTCGGAGGTGCCGCGTACGTCCTCGGCGGTCATCGTGCGCGAGATCAGCGCGGAGGCGACGAGGGCGTCCTCTCGGGAGAGCATCTCGGTGGCGCGGTCGAGGCCGATGAGCGCGCGGCCCCAGTTGTCGCCGTGTACGTCCTCCTGGCCGTACAGGGCCGCCAGGACGCTGTGGCCGGGGTCGACGAGTCCGTTGTAGAACGCCAGCGCGTCTTCCCGGGTGACGGTGCTCTGCTCCACGGAGCGGCGCATCAGCGCGAGGCCGTCCAGGGCCTCGGTGAGCCGGTCGAGCCGGTCCATGGTGATGTCGTCGATCCGGTCGCGCGCGCCGGACATGGCGTTGCGCCGGAGCCGGTCCAGCACGCGGTCGGTGTCGGCGCGTCTGCTGCGGAGTTCGGTCAGCGAGTCGGCGGCTCTGGGCGCGGCGAGGAAGATGAGCGTCTGGCGGCGCTCGCTCTGGAGGACCTTGATGGAGTCCTCGACAGGGTGGCCGATCCTGCCGAGGGCGTGCTCGGCGTCGATGAGCTGCTTGGCCTCGGCGCCGGCGAGCGTGGTGGCCAGGCTCCACAGGACGGTGAGCCCGATGAGCGGCACGAGCAACAGCGCCACGATCTTCCGGCGGATGGACTTTCCGCGAAAGCGCATGGCCTCCCCCTGGTCGAACCCCGCGCTGGGCGGGAGATGCGTCGAAACCCCGCGCGATGGTGCGGGAGATACTCCGTCAGCAAACGGCGCGAGCCTACTACTGTCACACCGGCAACTCGAAGACACGTCCGGATATTTTTCGGCCACTCCCTGCCGATTTGATCATGAGTTGTCCCGGTATTCGATGAGTTGCTTTCGGCGGTATCGGGCCGATGGGGCCGGACAGTACGCCAGTTACCGGTCAATACGGATGACTCAAATCATTCAGTCACCGCCCCGGCCGGGAATTTTTCGGCACGGCTATTCGTCCTTGTGTGCGGTGATCAGGGGGAAGTTGGGGGCACTGCGGCGATTCGCGCGCCACATTGGCTGCCTTTCGTTTCCGCGTCCGGCGTGAACGGCGTACAGCCGGGCAGTCACCCTGGTGTCGGACATGTGGGTGTGGGGAGTGACGGTCCATGGTGATGGACGAGCGGCGTGACACCGCGGCGGCGGAGGGTTTCGACAGGGTGGCCCGGGCGCTCTGGGTGGAGGAGCCCGCCGTGCGGTACCGCATGCCGGACCCGGTCAGGCAGGCCGCGGTCCGTGCGGTGATCATCACCTCGGTGACACTGATTCAGGCCATGATCGCCTTCCTCAGCACCCTGGCGGGGTCCTGGCTGGCCTTCCCCATGGTGCTGAGCAGTGTGGCCTCCACGGTGGTGGCGACCTGGGGCGTCCTGGACGTCTGGGTGACCCGCCAGGTGTGGAACCAGCGCCACGGGGTGGTGTCGGTGCCCAGCAGCACGGCGCGACAGCTGCGCCGTGAGCGGCGGCTGGCCCGGCGCGCGGCGCGCCGGGCCGCGCGCGAGGAGACCCGAATACGGCGTCGGTCCGGCGCGGACGGGGCGCCCCGTCCGCGCCGGAGCAACGAGCGGGCCGAGACGGCTACTCCCCGACAGGCTCCGGCGTCCGTTTGAACATCCGCGTCGCGGTGATCTCCCCGTGCACGGTCTCACCGTCCGGGTCCTGCTGCGGCAGCCCCGGCCGCAGATGCTCCTCCACGCTGATGTACTTGAGCCCCGCGCGCAGATCGGCGTCATTGCGCAACCGGATGACCAGCGGGAATTCAGCGAGCGCCGTCGTGTCGAAGAGGCCCGTGGTGTAGAGGAGCTGCACCCCCAGCGCGTCCGAGACCGCGCGCTGGAGCTCCAGCAGATAGGTGGCGTTGGCGCGGCCGATCGGGTTGTCCAGGAAGAGCGTGCCCGCGTGCCGGTGCTTGTCGCGGCCCCGGTCGTTGCTCCGCAGGGCCGCCATCGTGCAGTACAGGGCGATGGCGGCGGTGAGCAGCTGACCGCCGGAGAACACGTCGCCCATCTGCCCGACCGGTACGCGCTCGGCGCGCAGTACGGCGTCGGGCTTGAGGATCTCGACGGCGATGCCCCGGGGCTGCAACGCCGCCTGGACACCGCGCAGCAGCAGGGACATGCCGTCCCTGCGCAGGTCGGGGTTCTTCTTCAGGGCCGCGCGGGTCGCCTCGTCGACGACCTCGCCGAGCCGCTCGGTGAGCGTGGTCCTGTCCGGCTCCTCGAAGCGGATCCGCAGGAACTCCTGTCCGGACCACTCCCCCAGCCCCTCCGGCAGCCGGGAGAGCCGCTGCGCCGAACGCAGTGTCGTCAGCGCGGACTCCACCAGCCCGCGCAGCCGGTCGACGATGGAGTCACGGTTGCGCTCCAGCTGCGCCAGCTCGTCGGTGAGCACCCGCAGCCGGGGGGCGAACGCCTGCGCCCACGCCCCGGCGTGCTCGGGCAGCGCGGACGCGGGCAGTTCACGGATCTGCTGGCGGGCGGGGGTGCGCACCTGCTCGTACCGCGTGGAGTTGGCGTGCCGTACGAGCACGTCACACGCCTCCCGCACGCCGGCCTCCGCCGCGGAGAGCTCGGAGGCGCAGCCGCGCAGTGAGCGGCGCGCCTCGGCCGTGGACTGGCGCGCCTCCTCCAGGGTGCCCGGGTACGGCTCGGGCGGGCGGGCGGTCTCCTCCTCGGCCGTCTCGTCGGCCACCGCGCCGCGCAGCAGATCGCGCAGCAGGGCGGACGTCTCGTCGAAGCCGCCCGCGCCGTCCTCGGCGGCGCGGTGCGCGTACAGCAGCTCGCCGTGGGCGGCCCGCGCGGTCTCCAGCGCCTCGGTGCGGACGGCGAGTTCGGTGGTGGCGGTGCGCAGCAGGGTCTGCGCCTGCTCGGCGTCGGCGGGGATCCGCTCCTCGGGCAGCACGGTGTGCGCGTCGCCGTCGACGGGGGCGAGCCGCTCGGCCTCGCCGCGGAACCGTCCCAGCTGCTCGCTGGCGGTGGTGACGCGCGACTCCAGCATCTGGACGAGCGCCTCGGCGCGGGCGGCGGCGGCCTGGCGGGACGGGCCGTCCGCGCCGTCCGTGGATTCCAGGAGTGTGGCCGCGCGGGTACGGACCTTGTTGGTGAGCCGGTCCAGCTCGGCGAGCGCGGCGGACTCGTCGCTCTCGGCACGGGCCTGTTCGGCGCGCAGGTCGGCGCCGACGCCCACCTTCTCGTACAGCTGCGAGGCCGCGCGGTACGCCTCGCGCAGGGCGGGCAGCGAGGCGCGCGGAGTGTCCCGCTCGGGCTCCGGGAGCGTTTCGGGCGCGCCCGCGATCTCGGCGCGCTCGGCGCGCAGCGCGCGGGCGGTGCGGCGGGCGTCGTCCCCGGCGCGCTGGGCGGCCCTGCGGTCCTCGTCGGCGGCGCGGGCCCGCTCCAGGTAGACGGCGGCGCGCGCCTCCGACTCGGCGGCGTCCTCGGTCAGTTCGCGGAGCTTGGCCTGCCAGCGGGAGCGCTCGCGCAGCCGGTGGGCGAGGCCCGACAGGACATCGGCGACCCGGCGGGCGCGCTGGGCGGCCTCCTGCCGTTCGTCGCGGACCCTGGCCGTGTCGGCGGCGGCCTCGTCGGCCTCCGCCCGTACCGTACGGGCCTCGGTGAGCGTCTCGACGGCGCTCTCGGCGGCTTCCCCGGCCGCGGCGGCGGCCGCGGCGAGTTCGGTGAGCATCCCGGGCGGGCAGTCCGCACGCCACGAGCCGAGCCGGGCGGCGAGCGCGCGGTCACCGGCGAGCCGGGCCGCCAGTACGCGGATCTCCTCGTCCCGGACGGCGGCGCGGCTGCGCAGCGCGTGGCGCTCCTCGTCGGCGGCGTGCTCGTCGTGCATGGCGGGGTTGGGCGGTACGAGGAAGACCTCGCCGGCGCCCGCTCCGTCCGCGCCCGGCGGCGGGACGGGGGCCAGCAGCGCGGCGGCGGTGCCCACCGCGACGGTGGAGCGCGGCAGCAGGGCGGCGCCCGACAGGGCCTCCCGGGCGCGGGCGTGCGAGTCGGGGTCGGTGATCACCACCCCGTCGACCAGCTCGGGCCGGGCGGCCAGCACGGCCGCGTGGTCGGCGGGGTCGACGGCCTGGGCGAGATAGCGCCAGCCCGGCAAGGCGGGGATGCCGTGCTCGGCGAGGAACTCGACGGTGGCGAGGACATCGGGGCCGGGCGGCAGCAGCCCGCCGTCGCCGAGCGCGCCGAGGATCCGGAAGTCGTCGGCGGCGGCGGTGCGCAGTTCGAAAAGCTGGCGTTCGGCGGAGGTGACGCGCTGCTCCAGCAGCTCGCGCAGTTCGTCGGCGTACCGGTCGAGGTCCTCGGCGCCGAGGACGCCGCCGAGCGCGCTGTTGAGGACACCGCTGAGGGCGCCGGCCTGCTGGGGCGCGGTGGCGCCCGGCGCGCTGCGGGGGCCCGGGACGCCGGGCACCGCCACGGGCGCGGGCAGGCTGAGGAGTTCGGCGAGCCGCTCGTCCCCGGCGATCGACTCGGCGGCGCGGCGCTCCACGTCGTACGCCCGCTCCGCGGCCCGCGCGCCGTCGGCGGCGCGGGCGGCGGCCAGCTCGGCGCGGGACTCCGCGGCGGCGGCCTCCCTGGCCCGCTCCGCGGTCTCGCGGGCGGCGTCGCGGGCCGTCTCCCAGCCCGCGACGGCGGACTTCTCCGCGTCGCTCGCGGCAAGCGCGGCGCGGGCCGGGTCGGCGTCGGGCGCGGTGTCGTCCAGCCAGCCCGCCCGTACCGCCTCGGCGGTCTCCTGCTCGACCTCGGCGAGGCGCTGGCGCAGATGCCCGGCCTCGCTGCGGGCGCGCTGCGCCTCGGTGGCGGAGGAGGTCGCGTCGCGGTGGGCGGCCTCGCCGGTCTCCTGGAGCGCGGCGGAGCGCTCCTCCTCCTCGTTCGCCAGCCGCTCTCCCTCTTCGGCGGCGGCGTGCAGGGCCCGTACGAGATCGGCGGCGGCCGTGGCCCGCGCGGCCAGGGCGGGCGCGGCGTCCCGCTCGGCCTCCCGGATCGCGACGGCCACGCGGGCGGAGCGGTCGGCGGCGGCGCGGTGCCGCAGCACGTTCTCCGCGGCCTGCCAGGCCGCGTGCAGGGTCCGGGCGTCGGTCAGCTCCCGGCGCTGGGCGGCGGCCCGCTTCTCTGCCGCGGTGAGCGCCAGGGAGGCGTGCCGGTAGGCCAGTTCGGCGGCGATCAGCGCGCTGCGGCCGCGCGCCTCCTCGGCGGTGGTCACCGTGTGGGCGGCGGCGGTGACCTGGTGGGCGAGGTCGGCGGCCCGCGCGCGCTCCTCGCCGGAGCGGGCTCCGAGCCGTCGTACGAGCGTACGGGCCCGGCGCTCGGCGCCCGCGTGGATGTCCCGGGCGCGGGCACGGGCGTCGGCGGCCTCGACGATCCGGCCGAGCAGATCGACGGAACCGGCCGTGAAGTCGCGCTCGGCGGTGAGTTCGGCGCGGCGGCCCAGCTTGTTGCCGAAGCCTCCGACGAGGTCGGCGAGTCCGTCCGTGTCCCGGGTGTCGGTGACGGCCCGCAGCAGCAGATCGGTGAAGTCGGAGTCCTTCTTGACCGCGAAGAGGCCCGCCGCCTCGCCCTCGTCGGCGTTCATCTCGCGCTGGTAGCGGAAGAGTTCGGGGTCGAGGCCCAGCTCGCCGAGGTGTTCGTTCCAGCGGTCGTGGATCTCCTCCCAGTGGACGTCGAGGTGCGGATAGAACTTGTCCGCCTCGGTGATGGCGTCCCGGAAGCCCTTCATCGTGCGGCGCCGGCCCCGCGCGCCCGAGACCCCCTCGGCGGGCGGCCGGACCGTCGTCGACTCCGCGACCGGCAGCGAGTCGAGGCTGAGCCCGGGACCCGGCCGGAAGGAGTACCACGCCTCGGCGAACTTCCGCGGGTCGTTGGAGACCTGACGGCCGCGCCACTCGCTGGCCTTTCCGACGACCACCAGTTCGCCGGTGAGCGTGTGCTGCCACTCCAGGGCCACATGCCCGCAGTCGTCGGCCAGCAGGAACTTGCGCAGCACCCCGGAGCTGGCGCCGCCGAGCGTGTTGCGGTGGCCGGGCAGCATCACCGAGAAGATCAGCTTCAGCAGGACGGACTTGCCGCCGCCGTTCTCCAGGAAGAGCACCCCGGCGGGGGCCGGGCGGCGCGGCGGCCCCACCGGCTCCTCCTCGAAGAACTCCGCCTGGGTGGGGGCGGGGTGGGGCACGGGCGCGCCCACCCCGCGCAGATCGAGCACGGTGTCGGCGTAGCGCGCACCGGCGGGGCCGATGGAGTAGAGGCGGACCCGGGACAGCTCGTACATTTCGGCGGACTCTCGTCGTGGGGAGGGAAGGCGGGGTGGGGAGGGGAAACGGGTTACGCGGGGAAGGGAGTCCCGCGCCGCGAGGTCATGCGTGGAACGGGAGCCCCGCGTCGGAGACCAGGTCCAGGTCGTCCCCGTCCGGTGGCGGCAGCAGCGTCGCGGAGCCGTCCGTGACCGGGACGACGCCCAGCTCCAGCAGCTCCGCCATGGCTGCGTGGCCCGCCATGTCCCGGACCTGGAGCTGGTAGCGCGCGGTGGTGCGGTACGCGCCGCCCGCGTCGTCGCCGGTCCGCTGGAGGAAGCCGGAGTCGGTGAGGAACGCGACCGCCTTGCCGATGATCCCGGTCGTGGATCCGGCGAGCCTGCGCGCGTCCTTCGTGGCACCGGTCGCGCTGCGCCGGGCGTAGGTCCGCCACGCGGCCTCCAGGCCCGGCGCGTCGGTCGACGGGTCGGTGTTCTCGCCCTGTTCCTCGGCGCGCTCCTCCAGCCTGCGGCAGGCCTGCCGTACGAACGTGTCGACCCCGTTGACCGTGATCCGGCCGATGTAGCCGTCGTCGGCGAGGTCCTCGGGACGGGGGAACGCCAGCGCGGCGACGGCCAGATGGGCGAGACCGTGCAGGAAGCGGTCGGCGGAGTCGGGGGAGGCGCGGCGCGCGTAGTCGCCCATCCGGACCGCGAAGACGGAGTCGTCGCCCGCGGTCACGGCCATGCCCGCACGCGGGGAGACCTCCAGGACGATCAGGCCGAAGCCGGTGGCGACGGCGTCGGCCACGCGCGCGAAGGCCGGATTCTCCCGGTAGCGCCGCAGCAGTTCGGTGTACTCGCTGTCGCGCGCGGGCAGCAGCTTGGGCTGGAGCCCGAAGGAGACGAGCCTCGCGGCGTCGGCGGCGTCGGCGGGGGTGACGCCACCGCCGGACGGCTGCGCGGCGGGCTCGGCCGCCTCCGCGACGGCGCTCTCGCTCCACGCGGCGGTGTGCTCGGCGTGGTGGTCACTCACGGGGGCGGCTCCTTGTGCGGGTTCTCGGTGCGGTGTCGCGGGTACGGGGTGGTCTCATGCCGCTTCCGTGCGGTCCGCCGCCATACCCGCCGAGTCCAGGCGCGCCATGCCCACGATGAGGTCGGCGCCGCCGAATTCGGGATCGTCCAGCGGGGTGCCGTCGTCGACCGCGAAGACGAGGCGCTCCTCGCCCTGGCGGTACGCGGTGCCCACCGGGGGGCTGGCCGCGTGGATGGCCAGCAGGGCGACCAGATAGGGCAGTTCGGGGTCGCGGAGACGGGCCTCGGCCAGCAGGCCGGAGAGGCGGCGCGGCGCGTCGTACTCCAGGTCGAGGAGTTCCTTCGCGCTCGCCAGCTGCTCCTCGCTGAAGCGGCTGTCGTCGGGGGTGGCGATGAGGTCGGGCTCCGGCATCTCCGCGCCCAGGTTCTCCCGCTCGACCGGCGGGGTCAGCAGCAGGTCGACGAGGTCGCCGACCCGGACGGAGACGGGGGTACGCAGTCCGGTGCCCCGGGCGAAGAAGGCGTCCGTGACCCGGGTGGCCCGCTCGACGGGGAGCGGCAGGAGGGGGGCGACCAGCTGCCCGTACAGATCGAGTCCCGAGTTGCCGGTGGGGCGGGCGAATGCCTGCCGGTCCTGCTCCGCGCGGAACAGCGGGCCCGCCTCCAGCAGCCGGGACTGGAGCTGGGTGTGGCGGCGGATGCAGTCCTTGACGATGTCGACCAGCTCGGCCGCGCGCCGCTTGTGCTCGGCGGTCCTCGGGTCGGAGCCGGTCTCCGCCTCGTCGCGCGCCTTGCGGATGTTCGTCAGGATCGCGTTCTCGTGGCGGTACCGGTCGGCGACGTGGTCGAGGGCCTCGTCGATCATGTCGGGGACGGTGTTGAGCCAGTCGACCGCCCTGACGTCGCGGCGGGTCGCCTCCAGGGTCCTGCGCAGCGTCTCCGCGTACTGCACGGTCCGGTATCTGGCCTGCTCGGCGGCGAGTTGGGCGTCGGCGAGCCGGCCCCGGCTGATCAGGACCTCCAGCTTGACCTCGGCGGCGATCTGCGCGCTGGTGACATCCGTGTCGAGGGCGCCGACCAGGACGTTCACCGCTTCGTCGGTGGTACGGAGGAACACCTCGCCGCCGTGGCCCGGGACTTCCTCGATGAGCTTGAAGTCGTAGTCCCTGCGGGTGTAGACGCCGTCCGTGCCGAAGGTGCCGTAGACCGCGCGGAAGCCCCGGTCGACGCTGCCGACGTTGATCAGGTTCTCCAGGACCCAGCGGGCTACGCGTTCGTGTTCGGCGGCCGGGCGGGCGGGGGCCTGGGCGGCGACACGGGGAAGGAGTCTGGTCACTATCTGCTCGTGGTCGGCCCCGGTGTCGAAGTCCATGTTGAGCGTGACCAGATCGATCGCGGAGAGCGCGACCTCGGCCATCGCGTACACCGAGTACTCCCCCGCGAGATTGGCCTTGCGGGTGTCCAGGTCGTGCAGCGGCGCGGTGCAGGCGAGCGCGCGCAGCCGACGCGCGAGCCCTTCGTCGGCGGCCGGGCCCTGAGCGGGCCGCGGCCCCGCGCTGAGCTGGGGCGGAGCGAAGTCCGTCGAGGCAGGCGAAGTCACGGTGCACAGCGTAGGTCCTCGCACCGACAACGGTCGAAACGATGCCGAAGCGGCCGTGGCCGAATCCCGGTGCGCGGCCCGCCCGATCCCCCTTCGCCGCCCTCGGGGAACTCACTCACGAGGGCGGCGAACCGGATGACGTACCTACGCGGGACGGAGCGTCAGAGGGCGGCGGCGTCCGGGCCCATCCGGCTGCGTACGGCGGTCTGGACCTCGGCCTCCTCGGCCGGGTCGGAGGCGAGGCGCCTGAGCCGTTCCGCCACGCGCGCGTCGGCGGTCTCGGCGTGCAGCGCGGCCACCTCCCGGGTGGTCTCCTCGCAGTCCCAGAGGCATTCGACGGCGAAGCCGGTGGCGTACGAGGGGTCGGTGGCGGCGAGCGCGCGGGCCGCTCGGCCGCGCAGTTGGGAGGAGGCGGTCTCGCGGTAGACATAGCGCAGTACGGGCGCGGCGCAGACGATCCCGAGGCGGCCCGCGCCGTCGACGAGGGTCCACAGCCGCAGGGCGTCGGGCCCCTCGGCGCGTACGGTCTCGCGGAGCGCGCCGAGCACCAGCGGGGCGTCCTGCGCGGACCCCCGGGTGGCGAGCACGCCCGCGGCGGACGCCCCCAGCAGGTCGGGCCGGTGCACCCAGCCACGGGCCCGGTCGACGGCCTCCTCGCCGGTCATCCGCTCGAAGGCGGAGACGGCGGCGTCGGCGACGGTACGGTCCGGGCCGACGGCCGCGGCCTCGATCAGGTCGAGTACGGCCGGGTCGTGGAGTTCGGCGAGGTAGTGGAGCGCCGCGCAGCGGGCCCCCTCGGAGCCGCTCCGGGCGGCTCCGACGATCATCGGGCGGTCGCCGGGGCCCGCGACGGCGGTCAGACAGCGGGCGGCGGGGACATGCAGGACCGCTCCGCGCTCCAGGGCCTGCTGCGCCCAGTCGAAGACCGCCTGGACGCTCCAGCCGGGGCGTGGGCCGCTCGGCCGCATCTGGCGCTGCCATCGGTCGAAGGAGCCCTGCTCGCCGGCGGCCCTGATGCGCGCGCCGACGGTGGCGCGCGGGTCCTGCGCCCAGAGCCGCCAGGGCCGGGGCTCGAAGGCGTCCCGTACGGCGGTCGCCAGCTCGGCGTCGCCCTCGGGTCCGGCCGGGAACCGGGCGAGGACCGGGGCGGCGAGCGAGCGCAGCCCGGTGTCGTCGTCGCGCAGCGCCAGCTCGTCCAGCGCCCACGCCCAGTTGGCACCGGTGGCGGCGTAGCGCCTGAGCAGGTCCAGGGCGTCGCGCCGGCCGTAGGCGGCGAGGTGGCCGAGCACGGCGAGCGCGAGCCCGGTCCGTGACTCCTCGGTGTCGAAGTGGTCCTCGGTACCGAAGAGGTGCGCCTCGATGGCGTCGAGCCCGCCGTGGATGTCGAGATAGAGCCGGGCGTAGTACAGCGAGCGGTTCTCGACCTGCCAGTCGTGGCGGGGGTCGTTCAGTACGCAGTGGTCGAGGGCGGCGAGCGCCTCCGCGCGGGGCGCGGCGAGCGCGTGCAGCGTGCCGTCGCCGCGGCCTCTCTGCAGCAGCCCGAGCAGCGTGCCGCTCGGCGCTATGACTGGATCGAACATGGGGAAAGCCTCACATCAAGCTGTCGACGCGACCGGGGGTGTGGTGCCGAAGCCTCTCTCGGGGGCGGGACGGGCCGCCCCGCGCCTCGATCGGCGGCGCCACCCCGGAAGAGCAATGCCTGCCGGGAGGGCCCGAGGGCGTGTTGCGGAAGTCCCTCCCCGAGCCTCCGGCCGGGGGGCGCCCCCGGGCTCACGACGCCCGGCACGCCCTAGACCGCGCGGCAACATGATCGGCCGACCGTCGTCTTCCGCTTAACGCAGACCATCTTCCCTGCCTCTCGTCGGTGGCCCCTCGTGGGCCCCGTCGTCATGATGACCCAGCCATTTCGCCACCGCGACCACATTTCGCCCGGCCGCCCCACGGCATCCGTCTCACTGGGTCCCGAACAGCTCCAGAAGATGCCTCTTCCCAAACATGCGCGCGGTATCCACCGCGGAAGGATTTCCTCCGGTTGGATCCGCGCCACCGGCCAGCAGCGCCCTGATGACGTCGTCCTCGCCCTTGAAGACCGCGCCCGCGAGCGGGGTCTGGCCGCGGTCGTTGGCGCGGGCCGCGTCGGCGCCACGGGCGATGAGTGCCTGCACCGCCGCGGTGTGGCCGTGATAGGCGGCGAGCATGAGGAGCGAGTCGCCCCTGTCGTTGGTGAGGTCGGCGGAGACGCCCGCGTCGACATACGCGGCCAGCGCCTCGGCCTCGCCACGCCTGGCCAGGCCGAAGACCCTCGTGGCCAGTTCGACCACCTCGGGGTCCGGGGTTTCGCTCATCGGGGGCCGCCTTTCACGTCGTTGACCTGGCGAAAGCGTACTGCCCGCATGCCGAGGGGCCAGTCCGCCGAGTCCGCCACCCGGGCAGCGAACGAGCATGGACCAGTGCAGTGAAATAGCAGATATTTCACTCATTTGCACCTTTTGTCGCATGGATACTTCCCGTGATCCTGGAAGAACTCATGGTGACTGTCCCCACAACCAGGAGAAATCTCATGATTCTGTCCATGTCAGGCGTCGTGCTGCTCGGAATCATCGTCTTCCTCTTCTTCCGGAAGGACGGGCTCAAGGCATCCCACGCGATGGTGTGCGCCCTCTTCGGCTTCTACCTCGCGGGCACCGCCATCGCCCCGAGCATCACGGCCGGCGGCGCCAGCCTCGCCGGCCTGCTGGGCGGGATCAAGTTCTGATATCCGCCCCTCCCCACCGCACCCCCCAGGAGACAGACGTGGCCCGGCGACCACTCCCCCGCATCCTCACCAGCGGCAGCGACCGGATCGCGCGCGGCCGCGAGCTGGCCCGCACGGCCGCCGACAGCACCACCGACGTTCTCCAGCCGCTGATCACGGTCGGCCGTGGTCTGCGGCTGCTGGCCGCGGCGGGACGCCGGAAGTGGGCCGCGACGCCCAAGGAGCGGCGCGGTCCCGCGCTGTTCCTCGTCGCGGCCTGCGTCCTGGCCATCGGGATCGTCCCGTACGGGCCACCGCTGGCCCTGGTCTCGGTGATGGCCGCGGCCGCCTGGCGGGGACGCGCCCGTACGCCCGTGCGGACCGGGCCCGACGAGACCGAGGCCGCGCGGCTGAAGGCCCTCTACGAGGCGCTCGTCCCGTACTTCGCCGTACCGGACGACCCGAGTCCGCTCTTCGTCCACGGCGGCGCGTGGGACACGGCGTTCGACTCCTACGCGTTCGACGCGAACGGGCGGCCGACCCGGCTCCGGGTGAGCTACCCGCCGTACTTCCCCGACGGCGATCCGGAGGCGCGCGCCCGGATCGAGCGGCTGCTGCACGCCAAGTCGGGGCGTGGCCGTGAGTACCTCTTCGACTGGGACGAGGAGGCCAACCGGCTCGTCATGACCGTGCTGACCCCGCTCCCCACCACCATCGCCGCCCAGCGCTTCGTCACCGGCCCCGGCGAGAGTGTGCTCGGCTTCACCGACGACGGTGCCGTACGGCGTACCGTGCCGGTCGTCGCGGACGACGGTCCCCGGGACGCCTCCCCGGTGCTCTGGCGGACCGGACCGCGCTCCGCCGAGCCGCATCTGCTGATCGCGGGCCGGCCCGGCAGCGGCGCCACCGGCCTGCTGCGCTCGCTCGCCCTCCAGGCACTCCCGTACGGCGATGTGCTGATCGTCGAGGGCGCCGGCAACGGCGAGTTCGCCTGTCTGACCGGGCGGGCGGGCGTCCTGGCCGTGGAGTGCGGGCTGTCCGGCGCGCTCGCCGGCCTCGAATGGGCCGCGCGCGAGACGGAGCGGCGGCTGATCGCGGCCGACCAGGCGCTCCAGTCCGGCCATCCCGCGCCGGGGGACACCAGAAGGCCGCTGTGGATCCTGCTGGACCGGCCGAGCGCCCTCGGCCATCTCGCGGCGGCCGACGGGCGGCCCGATCCGCAGGCGCTGCTCGCGATGCCCCTGCGGCACGGCAGGGCCGCCCAGGTGACCGTGGTCGTCGCCGAGCAGCTGGACAGCCTGGACGCGCTGGACGGGGACGTCCTCGCGCACACCCGCGCCCGGATCGTCCTCGGCCCCGCCGCCCCCGCGCAGGTGGCGGCCGTGCTCGGGGCGCCGCCGCACACCACGCCCACGCCGGACGTCCCGCCAGGACGGGGGTACGCGCGCCTGGGTACCGGTCCGGTGCTCAGGATCCAGGTCCCGGCGACGCCCGATCCGTACGACGACGCGACGAGCGAGGCGCACCGGCGCGCGGTGCTGGACCTGCTGCCGCCCCGGCAGCGGGTCACGCTCGACAAGCCGCCCGGCCGGACGCCCGGCAAGGAGCCCGTGGAGCACGCCCCGGTCGCCGTGTCCACCGAGGGCTGACCGCTTCCGTCCCCCTCAGGCGACGAAGGTGCGGGGCGTGTCCGTGCCCGTACTCGCCCCGCTCTCCACCAGTCGCGCGGCGGCCGCCAGCCGGGCCGCCGCCTCGGCGGCGAGCGGCCCGCCGACGGTGAACGGCAGCCGTACGTACCCCTCGAACGCGCCGTCCACCCCGAAGCGCGGCCCCGACGGCACCCGTACGCCGACCCGCTCGCCCACCTCGGCCAGCCGCGAGCCGGAGAGCCCGCCGGTCCGCACCCACAGGGTCAGCCCGCCGCCCGGCACGTCGAACTCCCAGCCGGGCAGCTCCGCGCGTACCGCCGCCACCAGCGCGTCCCGGTTCTCCCGCGCCTGGGTCCTGCGCAGCGCGACGGCCTCCTCCCAGCCGCCGGTGCGCATCAGCCAGTTGACCGCGAGCTGTTCGAGGACCGGGGTGCCGAGGTCGGCGTACGCCCGTGCCGAGACCAGCGCGCGGATCACCTCGGGGGCCGCGCGGACCCAGCCGATCCGCATCCCGGCCCAGAACGCCTTGCTGGCGGAGCCGACCGTGAGCACCGTGCTGCCCGCCGGGTCGAAGGCACAGACCCGGCGCGGCATCTCGATGTCCGCGTCCAGGCACAGCTCGGACATGGTCTCGTCGACCACCAGGACCGTGCCCGCCGACCGTGCCGCGTCGACCAGCTCGCGCCGCTGGTCCTCGTCGGCCAGCGCGCCGGTCGGGTTGTGGAAGTCGGCGACGACATAGGCGAGCCGGGGCGCGGAGTCCCGCAGCACCTGGCGCCAGCGCCCCAGGTCCCAGCCGGTCAGCCCCTCGGCCATGGCGACCGGCACCAGCCGGGCGCCCGCCTCGCGCATCAGCTGGAGGATATTGGCGTAGCTGGGCGACTCCACCGCGACCCGCTCGCCCCGGCCCGCGAAGAGATGGCAGATGGCGTCCATGGCGCCCATCGCCCCGGTGGTGACCATGATCTGTTCCGGCATGGTCGGGATGCCGCACTCGGTGTACCGGTCGGCGAGCATCCGGCGCAGCGCGGGCAGTCCCGCCGGGTAGTCGCCGTGGGTGTGCGCGTACGGCGCCAGCTCCTCCAGCGCTCCCTGGACGCCCCGGGTGAGCCAGGGTTCCGGGGCGGGCAGGGAGGCGGTGCCGAGGTCGATCATCGAGCCGAGCGACTCGGGCGGCAGCGGTTCGAGTCCGCGCGAGGGCAGCGGATTGCCCGCCGGTACGGTCGTCCAGCTGCCCGCGCCCCTGCGGGACTCCAGGAACCCCTCCACGCGCAGCGCCTCGTAGGCGGCGGCCACGGTCGTACGGCTCACGGCCAGGGAGAGCGCCAGCTCGCGCTCGGCGGGGAGCCGGGCGGCGACGGGGACGCGGCCTTCGAGGACGAGGAGCCGGATGCCGTCGGCGAGGGCCCGGTAGGCGGGCGGGCGCCGGGTGCCGGGGCCCGCGGGCCGGTTCTGCTGGGCGTTGAGCTGCCGGGCGAGCTGTGCCGCGCCGACGGCCGAGGTCCACTGCGCCATGGAAATCAGTCCACCTTCCCCGAATTGGCCATGGTTGGTACGAAGCGGCCAGCCACAGAGTGACATCTGCCAGTCCACCATCGCATCAGGGGGCTCCCTCATGTCCATCACCTCCGGTTTCCGGGGTCCGCGTCTCACCCGCCGGCTCGCGCAGCTGTACATCGGGCTCTCGCTGTACGGGGCCAGCTCGGCGCTGCTGGTCCGCGGCGGCCTGGGGCTGGAGCCATGGGGGGTGCTGCACCAGGGGCTGGCGGAGCTGACCGGGCTGACCATGGGCGTCGTCTCGATCATCGTGGGCGCGGCCGTGCTGCTGCTCTGGATACCGATCCGGCAGCGCCCGGGGCTCGGCACGGTCTCCAATGTCTTCGTGATCGGGATCACGATGGACGCCACCCTGGCGCTGGTCCCGGACGGTGGCTCACTGGCCGTCCGGATCCCGCTGCTGATCGCCGGGATCGTCGTGAACGGGGCGGCCACCGGCCTCTACATCGCGGCCCGCTTCGGTCCGGGACCGCGCGACGGGCTGATGACCGGGCTGCACCGGCTGACCGGCCGGTCGGTGCGGCTGGTCCGTACGGCCATCGAGATCGCCGTCGTCGCCACCGGCTTCGCGCTCGGCGGCTCGGTGGGGATCGGCACGGTCGCGTACGCCCTGGCCATCGGCCCGCTCGCACAGCTCTTCCTCCGCGTCTTCGCCGTCCCGGGGACGGACGGGGGACCCGCGGTCGCCACCAGCGGGACACCGGAGCAGGCCATACTGCGGCCGTGACCCCTGTACACCGTCCCGGCCCGCCGCGACCGCCCTCCCCGCCCGGCGCGGATGGCATCATGCACGGACCGGCTGGATGCGCCGACCGCCGCGTTGACCGCTGGGGGAGCCCGGCGCCGGCCGGGCACGGCGCCGGTACGGGGACGACGGGAGGGCGCGGGTGACCGCCGACACGGTGGAGCGGGATCCGGACGCGACCGCCCGGAGACGCGAGCAGCACGGCTGGTACTTCTACGACTTCGCGTGCTCCGTCTATTCGACGAGCGTGCTCACGGTCTTCCTCGGCCCGTATCTGACCTCGGTGGCGAAGGCCGCGGCCGACGCCGACGGCTTCGTCCATCCGCTGGGCGTCCCGGTGCGGGCGGGCTCTGTCTTCGCGTACACGGTCTCGCTGTCGATCGTGGCGGCGGTGCTGGTGATGCCGCTGGTGGGCGCGGTGGCCGACCGTACGGGACGCAAGAAGCCGCTGCTGGCGGCCTCGGCGTATCTGGGGGCCACCGCCACGGCGGGCATGTTCTTCCTGGACGGCGACCGCTATCTGCTGGGCGCGTTGCTGCTGATCGTGGCGAACGCCTCGCTGGCCGTCTCGATGGTGCTCTACAACGCGTATCTGCCGCAGATAGCCGGGCCCGACGAACGCGACGCGGTCTCCTCCCGGGGCTGGGCCTTCGGCTACACCTCCGGCGCGCTGGTGCTGCTGCTCGACCTGGCGCTCTACACCGGCCACGCGTCGTTCGGGGTCTCGGAGTCCGAGGCGGTACGGATCTGCCTGGCGACGGCCGGCCTCTGGTGGGGCGCCTTCACCCTCGTACCGCTGCGCAGACTGCGCGACCGGCGGGTGGAGCGGACGGGCGAGGGGGCCGTGGGCACCGGCTGGCGCCAGCTGATGGCCACGCTGCGGGACATGCGCCGCCATCCGCTGACGCTGTCCTTCCTGCTCGCGTATCTGATCTACAACGACGGCATCCAGACCGTGATCTCCCAGGCGTCCGTCTACGGCTCCGAGGAGCTGGGCCTGGACCAGACGACGCTGATCACCGCCGTGCTGCTGGTGCAGATCCTGGCCGTCGTGGGCGCGCTCGGGATGGGCCGACTGGCTCGCTCCCACGGGGCCAAGCGGACCATTCTGGGCTCGCTGGCCGTCTGGACGCTGATCCTCGCCGCGGGCTATTTCCTGCCGTCGGGCGCACCGGTGGCGTTCTATCTGATGGCCTCGGCGATCGGCCTGGTCCTGGGCGGCAGCCAGGCGCTGTCCCGCTCGCTCTTCTCCCATCTGGTGCCCGCGGGCAAGGAGGCGGAGTACTTCTCCGCGTACGAGATGAGCGACCGGGGCCTGAGCTGGCTGGGGCCGCTGGCGTTCGGGCTGGCCTATCAGCTCACCGGCAGCTACCGGGACGCGATCCTCTCCCTGGTGGTCTTCTTCGCGCTAGGGTTCGGCCTGCTGGCGCGCGTACCGGTGAGGCGGGCGATCGAGGCCGCGGGAAATCCCGTACCCGAGAGTATTTAGACGCCGAACACAAAGGGCGGTAGTGTACGCGTTTGGCCTGCCAGGCGGACCGTTACTGCGTAGTTGAGGAACGGAATCGCCGGGTGACATCTCCCGTTAGATGTGACAAACCGGGCGCCGGTGGGTACAACAAGGGGCGGCACGACGGGCGACGCAGACCCGAACGGGAATCTTTACCGCCGACCGGACGTTGACCGGATGACGACGACAGCGACACCTGTCCTGTGGGCGACAAGCCCGGGAGGCACGATTCATGAGTGAGCGAGCTCTCCGCGGCACGCGACTTGTGGTTACCAGCTACGAGACGGACCGCGGCATCGATCTGGCCCCGCGCCAGGCGGTGGAGTACGCATGCCAGAACGGCCATCGATTTGAGATGCCGTTCTCGGTAGAGGCGGAAATTCCGCCGGAGTGGGAGTGCAAGGCGTGTGGCGCCCTGGCACTCCTGGTGGACGGGGATGGCCCCGAAGAGAAGAAGGGCAAGCCTGCGCGTACGCACTGGGACATGCTCATGGAGCGGCGCACACGCGAGGAGCTGGAGGAGGTGCTGGCCGAACGGCTGGCCGTCCTTCGATCCGGCGCCATGAACATCGCTGTGCATCCGCGGGACAGCCGGAAGTCCGCCTGACCGCGTAACCACCGCACGAGACAAACGAATAGCAGGACAGCCGCGGGCCGCGGCGCACTTCGGATGCGCCGCGGCCCGCGGCTTGTCGTGCGTGTCCGCCGCAGCGTCGAGCCCCCGCCGGACAGCTCCCGCCGGAGGGTGTGAACCCGTCCGGCGTGAACAGCGTCGAGCCCCCGCCGGACGGATCCGGCGGGGGCTCGACGTGCTCGACTCATGGCGTCAGCGGGGGCCTGGGGTCACCGGGGCGTCCGGGGCCGTCCTGCTCGTCCTGCTCGTCCTGCTTGATGACCTCGCCCTGGACGACCTTGCCGTCCGGGGCGCGCATCCGGGCCTGCTGGAACGCCTCCCCGAAGCTGCCGGGAACGGACGCCGCCGCCCGCACGCGCCGCTCCAGGGAGCGTTCCGCGTACCGGCCGAGCATCGTCCGTACGAAGGGGACGAGCAGCAGCAGGCCCAGCAGATCGGTGAGCAGTCCGGGGACCATGATCAGCAGGCCGCCCAGCATGAGGAACCCGTTGCCGGTGCTGCCCGTGCCCCCGCCGACCTCCGGCGGGGCCGTGGGGTGCTGCCGGCGCTGGAGGGTCTCGGTGAGGTTGCGGAAGGCCCGGCGACCGGCGCTCTTGATGACGACGGCGCCCAGCACGACCGAGCCCACGATGAGCAGCAGGAGCACCAGCCCGCCCGCGGTGTCGGCCACCACGGTCAGCAGCCAGATCTCCAGCACCAGCCAGGCGGCTATGGACAGGGGGATCAGGGTGCGGGCACGGGAACGCTGGGGAACGGGCCGGGGCGATTGCGCGGTCGACATGCCTCCAGTGTGCCCGGTCGCGCGCCGGTACGGCATAAACGTGCGAGCCGGTGGGCGGTACCCGGGGTACGGAGGTCAGGCGCGGGCCGAGCCCGTGGGCTTCCTGGACGGGGTGATGGCCTTCCGGCCGAGGAGCCGGTTGGCGCGGGAGGCGACGCCCCAGGCGGTGACGCGCCAGAGCGCCTCGACGAAGATGTCCTTGCTCATCTTGGAGTCGCCCAGCTCCCGCTCGACGAAGGTGATGGGCACCTCGACCACATGGCAGCCCGCCTCGACGGCGCGTCTGGCCAGATCGACCTGGAAGCAGTACCCCTGGGAGGCGACGGCGTCGAGGCCGAGCTCCTCCAGGGTCTCCGTACGGAAGGCGCGGTAGCCGCCGGTGACATCGCGCATCGGGACGCCCAGCAGGACACGGGAGTAGGTGCTGCCACCGCGCGAGATCAGCCGGCGGGTCCTGGGCCAGTTGACGACCCGGCCGCCCGGCACCCAGCGCGAGCCGAGGACGAGGTCGGCGCCCTTGAGCGCGGTCAGCAGCCGTGGCAGCTCCTCCGGCTGGTGGGAGCCGTCGGCGTCCATCTCGACGAGGACACCGTAGGCACGCTCGATGCCCCAGCGGAAACCCGCGAGATAGGCGGCGCCGAGCCCTTCCTTGCCCTTCCGGTGCAGGACCCTGACCTGGCTGTCCGCGGCGGCCAGCTCGTCGGCGATCCGTCCGGTGCCGTCGGGGCTGTTGTCGTCGGCGATGAGGATGTCGGCCGACGGTACGGCGGCGCGCACCCGGGAGACGATCGACGTGATGTTCTCGGCCTCGTTGAAGGTCGGGATGATCACCAAGGCTGTACCGAGCGGGCCGTACCGCCTCTGGCCACCGTCGTCCACTGCTGCCCCTATATGAATCGCCTGAATCCGCCGTACGCGCAGGTCCCAGCTTAGCGAGCACGCCGGGGGCGCCGACCACCCCGGCGACGGGATCCCGGAGGGTACGGGCGGGGATGTCCGGAGATGGCGGGCGGATCCACCGATCCCGCCGCGGGACACGTACCCCTGGGCCCCGCCCCCCTCGGGCCGCCGGCGGTCCCTCCCCGCTGAACCCTTCCTGCGGATCGGGACCCGGCGTCCTTCGGGCCGGCCCGGGACCCCGCTGGCTGCGGGTCGGCCGAAAGCCGTTGTCTACTGAACGCCGGGGCCCCGTCCGGGTCGCACCTGCCGGCCGGCTGAAGCCTTCCCTCGCCCCCGAGACGCGCGTGCTGGACCTGGCTCCCAGTGGCGGTGCGCCGGTGCGGCACACCGCCCATGGCCCAGCGGCGTTCGACGACTGCGTGGAGACTGACCGGACGGACGTCCTGCGGTGGACCCGGCCGAACCTACCCGCCGGTGGCAGCCACCTGTCAATAGCCGTTTGACCTGCGCAGTTGACCCGAACCAGCAGGTCAGCGGGGGAGATCCGCAGGTCGAGGAGGAGACCGGGAAGCATCGGTCGGCCGTACGAAATGTCGCTATGTCACTCGTTCGGTCGCACAAAGACCGTTCGCCCGCCGACCACGGTCCGCAGGCACTCGGGCAGCGGGCGGCCCGGGGTGAGATCGGGCAGTCCCGGGGTCCCGGAGCGGGGGTCGGTGGACCAGCGGGCCACCCGGTCGTCGGGGGCCTGGACCACCAGTTCCTCCGTACGCCAGACCGCGTAGTCGGCCGGGGCGCCCGGCACCAGCGTGCCCGCGTCGTCGCGCCCCACGGCCCGCCAGCCGCCCCGGGTGTGCGCGGTGAACGCGGCCCGCGCCGAGATCCGGTGCGCGGGCGTGCGATGGAAGGCGGCGGCCCGGACCGTGCCCCAGGGGTCCAGCGGGGTGACCGGGCTGTCGGAGCCGAAGGCCAGCGGGACCCCGGCGCGCAGCAGCGCGGCGTACGGGTTCAGCGTGGCGGCGCGGGAGGCGCCGAGCCGGCGCGCGTACATCCCGCTCCCTCCGCCCCAGACCGCGTCGAAGGCGGGCTGTACGGAGGCGGTGAGCCCCAGTTCCGCGAAGGCGGCGACGGTGGCGGGAGCGATCATCTCGGCGTGCTCCACCCGGTGCCGGGCGGCCCGGATCCGGGCGAGGCCGAGCCGCTCGGCGGCTTCCCGTACCCCTGCGGCGACCGCGTCGACGGCGGCGTCCCCGATGGCGTGGAAGCCGGCCTGGAGCCCCGCCTCGGTGCAGGCGGCGACATGGGCGGCGATCTCGGGGACGGTGAGATGGAGGGTGCCGGTGTGGTCGGCGTCGGCGTACGGAGCGCACAGGGCGGCCGTGTGGGAGCCGAGGGAGCCGTCGACGAAGAGATCGCCCGCGGCTCCGTGCGCGCCCAGCGCGCGGATCCGCTCCGCGCCCTTCGCGTCGCCGATCCGCTCGGCCCAGTAGCCGATGATCCGCGGTCCCGGCTCCTCCCCCGCGAGGCGCAGCAGCGCGGTGAAGTCCTCCTCGTCGGAGATCTCGGGCCCGGCGCACTCGTGGAGCGTGCCGATGCCGAGCTCCGCGGCCCGGCGCCGCGCCGCCCGCTGGGCCTCGGTGCGCTGGCGCGCGCCGACGGCGCCGTGGGCGGCCTCGCGTACGGCGTGATGGGCGTCGCCGGTCAGCGGGGCGTCCGCGTGATAACCGGTCAGCGAGGTGACCTGGGGGACCAGGTCGAGCAAGGCGGTGGTGACCACGGCCGAGTGCACGTCGACCCGGGGCAGATAGAGTGCCCGCCCGCCCGCCGCCGCGTCCAGTTCGGCGCGGGTCGGGGGACGCCGCTCGGGCCAGTTGTCGCTGTCCCAGCCGTGGCCGAGCAGGATCCGGTCGGCGGGGTGGGCGGCGCGGTGTCCCCGTACCCGCTCCAGCGCCTCGTCCAGCGTCCGGGCGCCGGAGAGGTCGAGGCCGGTGAGCGCGAGGCCCGTCGAGGTGGTGTGCACATGCGCGTCGGTGAACGCGGGGGTGACGAGCGCGCCTTCGAGATCGACGACCTCGTCCACCCCGGAGACGAAGGAGTCGGCCGCGCCCTCCGAACCGACCCAGGCGATATGGCCCCGCTCGACGACCATCGCCGTGGCGAAGGGGTCGGCGGGGCTGTGGACTTCGCCGCCGCGCAGCAGCACGGTGCGGTGTTCCTCGTCCGGGAGGGCTCGGGGGCCGGTGCGTTCGGTCATGGTGCCCAGTGTCGCGGGTGGGAACGGGCGGGGCGGGGCCAGGGGCCGTCAGAGGGAGGGCGGGCGGGATTCGTACGGGGTGGAGAGGACGACCGTCGTCCGGGTGGAGACGCCCGCCAGGGAGCGGATACGGGTGAGGAGGTGCTCCAGCTCCAGGGGGGTGGCGACCCTGACCTTGAGGATGTAGTTCTCGTCGCCCGCCACGCTGTGGCATGCCTCGATCTCGGTGATCCCGGCGAGGCGTTCCGCGATGTCGTCCGGCGCGCTCGGGTCGAACGGTTTCGCCGAGATGAACGCGGTCAGCGGCAGCCCGACCGCCTCCGGGTCGACGACGGCGGCATAGCCGCGGATGACTCCACGCTGCTCCAGTCTGCGGACCCGCTGATGCACCGCCGAGGTGGACAGGCCGGTGGCCTTGCCCAGGTCGGTGTAGCTCATCCGGCCGTCCTTGACGAGCAACTCCACGATCTGACGATCCAGCTCCTCCATACGGATCAACCTATTGCCCCGGGTCGCCTCCGGCACAGTCGGCGGGCGCGCGCGGGGGCACTCCCACCCGGCATGTGACGAAGACCACAGCCCCTCGGGCCGGTCCGTCGAGACCTTACGGTTACCTGGCTCGCGCGACGGGAATTGCTTGCTGTGGTCGAGACCACAAGTGCCTGGTCGGCCCATCCGAGGGGGAATGTCTCCATGCAGAGCCTGAAGCACGCCGGACGTACCGGACCGGGGTCCGCCGACGCCGCGGAGCCCGTCGATTACGCGGACGCCGGTGAACTCATCGGCGCCGACGACGAGTTCGACTCCTACGACACCTTCGAGATGTACCGGGTCGTCTGCCCCGACTGTGTCCAGCCCATCGCGCTGCTGGCGGACGAGGACACCCTGCCGGAGCACGCGCTGTGCCCCACTCCCTGGAACCCGTTCGTACTCGCGGTGTGCTCGGGTACGGGCCGCCCGGCGGCGGACGCCCGGCCGGCCGGGGAGTCGGCCGAGGTCCAGGAGCGGGACACGGTGCTGCTGCTGACGCTCCCCCAGGGGCTGGACTGGCGGACGCAGCCGTTCTCGCATGTCGGCGGTCCCGGCTCGCGCCCGTTCAAGGTACCCGCCGCGCGGCGGCACGCCGCCTGAGAGGCGGTGGCGCCCGGCGGCGGCCGTGATCCGGGGCCCGAGCGGGTCGGGGATCCGGGCCGCGCACCGGGGCTCTCCCGGTGTCCCGCCGGGCTCAGCGTGTCTCCGGGCCCACCAGATGCCGTGCGATGACCATGCGCTGGATCTGGTTGGTGCCCTCCACGATCTGGAGCACCTTCGCCTCGCGCATATAGCGCTCGGCCGGGAAGTCCGCGGTGTAGCCGTAGCCGCCGAGGACCTGTACGGCGTCGGTGGTCACCTGCATCACCATGTCCGTGCAGAACAGCTTGGCCATGGCGGCCTGGCGGGAGAACGGCAGCTCCGCGTCGCGCAGCCGTGCCGCGGCGAGATAGAGGGCGCGTCCGGCCTCTATCCGGGTGGCCATGTCGGCGAGCAGGAAGCGCAGCCCCTGGAAGTCCGCGACGGGCTTGCCGAACTGCCGCCGTTCGGTGGCGTATCCGACGGCCACGTCGAGGGCCGCCTGGGCGACTCCGACGGCGCAGGCGGCGATGCCGAGGCGGCCCGAGTCGAGCGCGGACAGCGCGATCGGGAAGCCCTGGCCCTCCTCGCCGAGGCGGCGGCTGTCGGCCACCCGTACGCCGTCGAAGTGGAGTTGGGCGGTGGGCGAGCCCTTCATACCCATCTTCTTCTCGGGGGCGGCGGCGCTCAGGCCGGGGGCGTCGCCCGGTACGAGGAAGGCGGTGATGCCCCGCGGGCCCTCGGCTCCGGTGCGCGCCAGCACCGTGTAGAAGTCGGCGATCCCGCCGTGGGTGATCCACGCCTTGGTACCGGTGATGACCCAGTCGTCGCCGTCCCGGACCGCGCGGGTGCTGAGCGAGGCGGCGTCCGAGCCCGAGCCGGGTTCGGAGAGGCAGTACGCGCCGAGCAGACCACCGCCGAGCATGGCGGGGAGGTGCTCGGCCCGCTGGGTGTCGCTGCCGTAGCCCGCGAGGGCGTGGCAGGCCAGGGAGTGGACGCTCACGCCGAGGCCCACGGTGAGCCGGGCGGCGGCGAGTTCTTCGAGGACCTGGAGATAGACCTCGTACGGCTGGTCCCCGCCGCCGTGGGCGGAGTCGTACGGGAGGCCGAGCAGCCCCGACTCCGAGAGGAGCGCGAAGAGTTGGCGCGGGAACTGTCCCGCTTCCTCCTCCTCGGCGGCGCGGGGCGCGATCTCCCGCGCGGCGATGTCGCGTACGAGGTCGAGGAGGTCCTTGGACTCCTCGGTGGGCAGCCGGCGTTCCACCGGTTGCGGGGCGCGGTCGTCGGGCATGGCGGCGCTCTCCTCCCTGTCGGGCACTGCGGCGGTCACACGGGCAAAGGTGTGGGCGTGCGCCGCCGACTGGGTCCGGGGTCTCCCCGAACGGCGATCTGTCCGGCCGATGTTGCCTTCCCGGATCGCGGGGAGAGGCTGATCAACGGCTGTGGCGGGTTGAGTATGCCCGATCGGAGTCCGTCCGTCACCAGGGGAAAGGCAGGGAAAAGGCCCCTCGCGGCGGGCCCGGGACGGCCGCGGGATGGTTCGGGAGGGCCGGGACGGTGCGATGCTGGGGCCATTGCCCCCGACTCTTCCCTCCCCCCACGAGGAGCCCTGTGTCCAAGCTCTCCCACCGCCGTTACCGGCTGGTTGCCGCCGCGTGTGCCGCCCTCGGCATGACCCTGCTCGCCGGAGCCTGCGCCGCGCCGCCCGACCGGTCCGTCGACGACGCGGCCCCGGCCGCCGCGAACGGTCCCAAGGTGGTCGGCTACTTCACCAACTGGAGCGGCTACGACCGTGATTACCACGTCAAGGACATCGAGACCTCGGGGTCGGCGGACCGGCTCACCCACATCAACTACGCCTTCGGCAATGTGACCGGCGGGGCGTGCGCGCTCGGTGACGCCTTCGCCGACTACGAGAAGGCGTACCCCGCCGCGAAGAGCGTGGACGGCGAGGCCGACGCGGCGGACCAGCCGCTGCGCGGCAACTTCAACCAGCTGCGCAAGCTGAAGAAGCTGCACCCGGGTCTCAAGGTCATCTGGTCGTTCGGCGGCTGGAACTGGTCCGGTGGGTTCGGTGAGGCGGCGAAGGACCCGGCCACCTTCGCGAAGTCCTGCCGCAAGCTGGTCGAGGACCCGCGCTGGGCGGATGTCTTCGACGGCATAGACATCGACTGGGAGTACCCCAACGCCTGCGGGCTGTCCTGCGACACCAGCGGCCCCGCCGCGTTCGGGAAGCTCGCGAAGGCGCTGCGCACCGAGTTCGGGAAGGACGCCCTGGTCACGGCGGCGATCACGGCCGACGGTTCGAAGGACGGGAAAATCGACGCGACGGACTACGCGGGCGCCGCGAAGTACTTCGACTGGTACAACCCGATGACGTACGACTACTTCGGCGCCTTTGAGCCGAAGGGTCCCACCGCCCCGCACTCGGCGCTCACCTCGTACGAGGGGATCCCGACCGCCGGCTACCACTCGGATGCCGCCATCACCAAGCTCAAGGGCCTCGGCATCCCGGCCGGCAAGCTGCTCCTCGGCATCGGCTTCTACGGCCGCGGCTGGGCCGGTGTGACCCAGAAGGAGCCGGGCGGCGCGGCCGGGAGCGCGGCTCCCGGCACCTATGAGGCGGGTGTCGAGGACTACAAGGTCCTCGCGAAGCGCTGTCCGGCCAACGGTACGGTCGCGGGCACCGCGTACGCCTTCTGCGACGGCCAGTGGTGGAGCTACGACACCCCGGAGACGATCGCCGGGAAGATGGCGTACCGCAGCGAACAGAAGCTGGGCGGCACCTTCTTCTGGGAGCTGAGCGGGGACACCCCGAACGGTGAGCTGATCAAGGCCATCCGGTAGCCCTCCTGCCGGGCGGATGTCCGGGGAGGGGGCGGGGGAGGCGTTCTCCCCCCGCCCCTCCCCCGTGGTCACGGGGTGTCCCGGCGGCCCGTGAAGGGGTGCCAGTCGGGGTCGGGCGGGGGCGCCGGGCACTCGGGGGCGAACTCCTCGATCGTGTCCAGTGTGTGGCGCAGCATCCGTACCAGCAGGTCGCGCGGGATCTCGCGCTGGAGTTCCTCCCGGTACTCCAGCCATTCGAGCGTGAGCCACTCGACGCTGCTGAGCCAGCCGAGCAGCGCGAGCCGGGCGATGGGCGGGATGTCGTGGTGGCCGTACGCGCCCTCGGCGACAGTGGAGACCAGTCCGGTGCGTACGGCGTCGCGGATCTCCTGGACCTGGGTGTCGAAGCCGACCCCGCCGGTGATGATGGTGCGGTACGCGGCCTCGTTGTGCTGGGCGAAGCGGAGGTACGCGTCGACCGTGCCCCGGACGCGCAGGGCACGGGGGAGTTCGGCGCCGCCGGCCGCGAGTGTGACGAGTTCCGCGACGGAATCCTCGACAATCGCGAGATAGTAGCCGCGCTTGCTCTTGAAGTAGTAGTAGATCAGCCCTTTGGCGACGCCCGCGTGGTGCGCGATGTCGTCCATCGAGAGCGCGTCGTAGGACGTGTCGGCGAACAACTTCCGCCCGGTTGCGATGAGTTCGGAGCGCCGCGCCTGCGATCGTATGGAAGAACCACGCTGTTGACTGCTATTCACATTCGCGTCCTGGTCTCCGGCTGCCACGGAATTCCCGCAAGAATTCCCGCAGTATCGCAGAGACACGAGGAGCACTTGTGAAGTGGTTACAGAAGTCCGGTGTGCGAGACGAGGACGGCCAGCAGGACGACCAGGGTCCAGCCGAGCAGCTGCTCCAGCAGCTGCGGCCCGTCGTCCTTGGGGCCTCCGGTGCGGGCCCGGTCGCGGACGCGGTCGAGGGAGGCGCTGACGGTGGTGAGGGCGGCGGTGGCGGTCATGGGCTCTCGCTTGCGTTGAGTACGGCGGTGGACACCCCCCGGGCCACCGTCCCCCCGGTGGCCCCCTCACAGTGCCAGCGAAACCGGCCCCGGGGCAGTGACCTGGGCCACTGCCCCGGGGACCGGCCCCGTCCCGGCGTGCGGCTGCGGGGGCGTACCGTCCGGAATGTGCCGGACGCCACAGCCGTCGGGCCCGCGCGTCCGGCCCGGCCGGACGGCCCGGCCGGACGGGCCGGCCGGACGGGCCGGCCGGACGCGTCAGAGCAGGCCCACCGACCGCAGGGCCGTGCGCTGGGCCGACGAGGGCTCGGCGGGCCAGAAGACGTAGCAGACCCCGCCCGTCCCCGACACGACCTTGCCCGTGGCGTTGTACCGCTTGGTGCGCAGCCAGACCGTCTCCCACTCCGCGCGGCGGTAGACCCGGCGTACGGCGGGGTTGTCCGGCGAGTTGGGGTCGTTGGCGATCACATCGCCGTCGGCGGTGAAGCCGATCAGCGTCATCAGATGGCCCGAGGTGCCGTACCCGGCCCCGGTCAGCTCCTCCTTGAGGAAGGACTGCGAGGTGATGAGGGGGATCCCCGCGCGGATGAGCGTCTCGGCCTCGGTGAGCGAGCCGAGCCGGGTGACGGCGGAGCCGATGTCGCGGTACGTGGCGGCGTACGCGGCGCTGAACGGCCAGTTGCCGCAGCCCTCGTACTGGTAGTCGTAGGTGTACCGGGCCGCGTGGCAGACCTGCGGGTCGGCGAAGGCGGGGTTCACCCAGGCGAGCTGTTCGGCGGTGGGCCGCCGGCCCCAGTACTCGATGATCATCTGCGCGGAGGTGGGACTGCACCACGCCTCGCCGCCGTTGTCGTACTCCGGGTACTGCCCGATGTGGATCTCCTGCGAGTAGCGGGGCACGGACAGCTCGCGCGCGAGCCGGGGGGTGGAGGCGGGGACGGTGAAGCGGTCGGGGACGTCCGAGGCCATCGCGCCGACCCGGTGGACCAGCGGTGTGAGCCCGCTGCCCGGCCTGCGGTGGAGCGTGAGCCGCAGCAGGTACGAGACGAGGCGCTCCCCGCTCGCCGGGGCGTCCACCGCCCAGGTGTCCGTCCAGACGCTGGAGCGCCCGTCGCTCTGGCCGTCGAGGGAGGTGCGGCGGATGTCGTCCTCGCCGTCGCCGGAGGTCCAGCGGCCCATCACGTACCAGGGGGTGTCGGTGCCGTCGGCGTACCGGCCGCTCAGCTCGATCCGGAGCCAGGTGCCGGACGGGGTGTGCGCGTTCCAGGAGGCGATCACCTCGGTGGCGGGGACCCTGGAACGGTGCCGGGGCGAGGTCCAGGTGGCGTACTCCCAGGTGGTGACCTTGCCGGTGTGCGGATCGGTGTAGTCGGTACGGCCGGCCGGCTCGGCGATCACCAGCGCGGGCCGGGCCCCCGCGACGGCCCGGGTGCCCTCGGTGGTGCCCGCGCTCCAGTCCGCGTACGAGGTCCAGAAGGCGTTGTCCACGAGGGCCTCCGGGAGCGGAGGGGGCAGCGGGGGCGACGAGGCGGCGTCGGCCGGGGCGGCGCCCGCCACCCCGGTGGCGGCGGCGACCGCGAGAGCGGTGGTGAGGACGGTCCTGCGCGAGGTGGGACGGATCATGGGGGCCTCCGGGGGACGGGGCTGCTCGGGCAGTCGTTCACTATCCCGGTAGCGGGCGGTCTCCTGCCACCGATTCGGGCCGCGTCGGCCGGGCAGTACCGGCCCGGCGGTACGGGCGGGGCGGCGCGCTTCGTGCGGCGGCGCGGTTCCTTCGTACAGTGGCCCCATGGACTCCCTGACCGGCACCGCCGAGACCCTGCGCGCCCTGCCGCCCTCCTGCGGTCCGGTCCGGCTGATCGCGGTCGACGGCCACGCGGGGTCGGGCAAGAGCACCTTCGCGGCCCGGCTCGCGGCGGCGCTCGGTGGCACTCCGGTGCTGCGGCTCGACGACCTCGCGACCCACGAGGAGCTGTTCGCGTGGACGGAGCGGCTGACGGAGTGCGTCATCGGGCCGTTCTCCCGAGGCGCGACGGCATGGTATCCGGCGTACGACTGGACCGCGCGCCGCTTCGGCGCCCCACGCGCCCTGCCCGCCTCCGCCGTCGTGGTGATCGAGGGAGTCGGGGCCGGGCGGGCGGCCCTGCGGCCGTATCTCGCGCGGCTGCTCTGGATGGACCGGGGCGCCGAGGAGTCCTGGGACCGCGGGCGGCGGCGCGACGGACCCGCCCAGTCCGTTTTCTGGGACGGCTGGACAGTGGCAGAGACACGCCACTTCGCCCTCGACCCGTCCCGGCCTTTCGCCGACACCCTGGTACGTGAGAGGCAGAAGGGGTACGAGGTGCTCCCGGGGCCTCATGCCACGGCCGGACAGGATCCGAACGTCACCCACGGTGATCACCTTCCGTCTCCGTACTGAGCGGCCGGCGATCGGTCCGGGCCCAGTGCCCAACTCGGCTTGACCGGGGGGCGGGACAGGTCTTACGTTCTTAATGTGCGGCTTTTCGGAGCCGCCGCGGACGCGAAGCCCCCGGTTGTTCCCCCGTGATCGGGGGCTTCGTTCCGCCCCTCCGCCGCCGTTCCCCGCGTGCCGCGCCCCTCCCCCGCTCACTTTGGGTCACCGGCCGGACCCCGGACGGCGCCCTTAGTCGCACACCCTCTGCGCAGGTACGATGCCTCTCGGTGCGGTCAATTCCCGTCCGCGACACAGTGGTTCAGCACGCTGCCGACGGGCGCCCGCCCGGCGGGACATCACGGGGGCACGGTTTGTGGGGGACCTGATGGAAATCGGCACGCAGGGCACCGGTGCCCCGGCCGACCTCGCCTGGGTGCGCGGCGTGGACGCCTACACCATGGGGGCGTACCCCCAGGCGGAGGAGGAGTTCGGGACCGCCGTACGGCTCGACCCCGGGATGGCCGACGGCTGGCTCGGGCTGCACGCGCTGCGTGTCGACACCACCTCGGCCCTGCTCCACATGTACCGCCACCGCGACCGCTTCGGCGAACAGCGCTCCCGCCACCGTCGCACCCTCAACTCCTGGTACTGGCTGGGCTGGTGGGTCCAGCCGCTGCTGGAGAGCGGCCGCGATCTGCTGCTCGCCCACGCCTCCCACTGGCTGGACGGCCGCCATGTCCCGGACCTGGACCGGGCGTTGGCCGGACTGCCACCGGTCGACGCCGATCCGCAGGTGCGCTTCCTGCACGCCTGCCGCGCCTATCTGGTCAAGGACTGGGACCAGTTGGTGCGCCACACCGAACCGCTCGTCCACGACCCGCTGCTGGGCATCGAGGCCGGACTCTTCGGCGGCATGGCCCGGGTCCGGCTGGAGATGTACGGACAGGCCGAACCGCTGCTCGCCACCTCGCTGATGCGCTGCCGCAGCGAACAGCCCCAGCGCAAGGAGCTGCGGTACTGGCTGGCCCGCGCCCACGAGGGCACCGGCCGCAGCGCCGCCGCGCTCCCCCTGTACCGGGCCGTGCACCGGCTCGACCCCGCGTTCATGGACACCGCGGCCCGGCTCGCCGCGATCACCGACTCCGACGGATACGAAGGCCCGGACGACCCGATGGGCCTCGCCTCCGTCGCGCTGGCCGGGCTCGGCCAGGACACCGTGGACAGCTCCGAGGCCCAGACCCAGCCCATCGAGACGGAGAGCCCGCTCGGCTCCGACCTGCCGTTCGGCGGCCAGGCACCGCCGGGACCACCGCCCGGCGGCCCGCCGTCCACCACCCCCGAACCCATCCGGGAGAAGGCCCCGCCCGCCCCCGCCCAGCCGCCGCCCCCGCGCTTCCCCCAGGGCCCCACCGATCCCGCGCTGCTCGCCGACGCCCTCGCGGAACTGGAGCGGATGGTCGGTCTGGAACCGGTGAAACGCCAGGTCAAAGCCATCTCCGCACAGCTGAACATGGCACGGCTACGGGCGGGCGAGGGCCTTCCCGTCCAGCCGCCCAAACGCCACTTCGTCTTCTCCGGCCCCTCCGGCACCGGCAAGACCACCGTCGCCCGGATCCTCGGCCGTATCTTCTACGCCCTCGGCCTGCTCGGCGGCGACCATCTGGTCGAGGCCCAACGCGCCGACCTGGTGGGCGAGTTCCTCGGCCAGACCGCCGTCAAGGCGAACGAGCTGATCGACTCGGCGATCGGCGGGGTCCTCTTCGTGGACGAGGCGTACAGCCTCTCCAACTCCGGCTACAGCAAGGGCGACGCGTACGGTGACGAAGCCCTCCAGGTCCTCCTCAAACGCGCCGAGGACAACCGCGACCACCTCGTGGTCATACTCGCGGGCTACCCCGAAGGCATGGACCGGCTGCTCGCCACCAACCCCGGGCTCTCCTCGCGCTTCACCAGCCGTGTCGACTTCCCCAGCTACCGCCCCCTCGAACTCACCGCCATCGGCGGCGTACTCGCCGCCGAGAACGGCGACGTCTGGGACGACGAGTCCACCGACGAGCTGCGCTCCATCAGCGGCCATGTCGTCGACCAGGGCTGGATCGACGAACTCGGCAACGGCCGCTTCGTCCGTACCCTGTACGAGAAAAGCTGCGCCTACCGCGACCTGCGCCTCTCCGGCTACACCGGCCGCCCCACCCGCGCCGACCTGGCCACCCTGCGGCTGCCGGACCTGATGCAGGCATACGGCGAGGTCCTCTCGGGCCGCAAGGGCGGATAGCGCGCGGTCCGCCCCCGGCGCCCCTTCGGCGAGTGGACCGAAGGGGCGCGCCGCTGTCGGAAAAGGAGAGCGCGCGGAGGTTCGTGAGGAACGAGCGAACCGAGCACGGTCGGCTGTCGACAGCGGCAGGAGCGCCCCGGAGGCGAACCCCGAGCCTTAAACAGCGGCCACCTTGTGCGAGGGGTCCCGTACCTCTCCCACCAGCATTTCCAGTACGTCCTCCAGGGCCACCAGCCCCAACACCCGCCCCGACGCGTCCGCGACCTGGGCGAGGTGGGTGGCGGCCCGGCGCATCACGGTGAGCGCGTCGTCCAGCGGGAGTTCCGCCCGCAGCGTCGCCATCGGCCGCCAGACGTGCTGCGGTACGGCCCGTTCGCGGGCCTCCAGGTCCAGGACGTCCTTGACGTGCAGGAAGCCCATGAAGGCACCGCTGCCCTCCGCGCAGACCGGGAAGCGGGAGTAGCCGGTGCGTACCGTCAGCTCCTCGATCTCGCGCGGGGTGACCGCCGGGGTGACCGCCACCAGTGAGGCGCGGGTCAGGAGCACATCGGTGACCGGTCGGCTGCCCAGCTCCAACGCGTCCTCCAGCCGCTCCTGCGCCTCGGGTTCGAGCAGTCCGGCCTGGCCCGAGTCCTCGACGAGCCGGTTGAGCTGCTCACTGGTGAACACCGCCTCCACCTCGTCCTTGGGCTCGACGCGGAAGGCCATCAGCACCAGCCGCGCGCAGGCCCCGAGTCCGGCCGTCACCGGACGGCAGAGCCGGGCGAAGCCGACCAGGGCGGGGCCGAGCCGGAGCGCGGTCCGCTCCGGCGCGGCCATGGCGAGGTTCTTGGGGACCATCTCGCCGATGACCAGGTGCAGGAAGACCACCAGCGCCAGGGCGATGACATAGCCCAGCGGATGGATCAGGCCCTCCGGCATGTGGACCGCGTGGAAGACGGGCTCCAGCAGTTTCGCCACGGTGGGTTCGGCGACGGCGCCGAGGGTCAGGGAGCAGACGGTGATGCCGAACTGGGCTGCCGCCATCATCTGCGGCAGATTCTCCAGGCCGTGCAGCACCTGCCGGGCCCGCGCCGAGCCGAGCGCGGCATGCGGCTCGATCTGGCTGCGGCGTACGGAGACCAGGGCGAACTCCGCGCCGACGAAGAAGCCGTTGGCCAGGACCAGCAGGAGGGCGAAGGCGAGTTGCAGGGCGCTCATCGGGCGCCCTCCGCCATGGCCGCCAGCTCGGCGGGGACCGCCTCGGGAAGCGCCTCGGGCACCGCCCGGTACGGCGGGTCGGCGGGGACCTCCTCGGCCGGCGGGTCCGCGGGAACATCGGCCGGGACGTCCGTGGGCCGGTCGGACAGGACGCCCACCGGGGCGTCTGCGGTCCGTACCAGCCGGACGCGCTCGGCCCGGTAGCGGTCCACCTGGCGTACGGAGAGCCGCCAGCCGGGCAGTTCCGCCCGGTCGCCGGGGGCCGGGATCCGGCCGAGCAGCTCGGCGACCAGTCCGGCGAGGGTCTCGTAGGGCCCGTCCGGTACGTCGAGGCCGATCCGCCGCAGGGTGAGCACCCGGCAGCTGCCGTCGGCCTCCCAGACGGGCCTGCCGTCCTCGGGGGCGACGGGGGTCGGGTCGGGGTGCCCGTCGCCCTCGGCGTCGTGCTCGTCGCGTACCTCGCCGACCAGTTCCTCGATGATGTCCTCCAGGGTGACCACCCCGGCCGTGCCGCCGTACTCGTCGATCACGACGGCTATCGGCTGCTCGCTGCGCAGCCGCTCCAGCAGCTGCTGTACGGGCAGGGTCTCGGGCACCAGCAGCGCCGGGACGGCGATCCGGCCGACCGGGGTGCGCGGTCGCTCCGGTACGGATACGGCGAGCGCGTCCTTGAGGTGCACCATGCCGACGATCTCGTCGATGCGCTCCCGGTAGACGGGGAAGCGGGACAGCCCGGTGGCACGGGTGAGGTTGAGGACGTCCGCCGCGGTCGCGTCGTACTGGAGCGCGCTGACCTTCACCCGGGGGGTCATGACGTGCTGCGTGGTGAGCCGGCCGAGCGAGAGGGTCCGTACGAACAGGTCGGCGGTGTCCTGTTCGAGGGTGCCCGCGCGGGCGGAGTGCCGGGCCAGGGAGACGAGCTCGCCGGGGGTGCGGGCCGAGGCCAGTTCGTCGGTGGGCTCGACGCCGAACATTCTGACGAGCCGGTTGGCGACGGTGTTGAGCAGGGTGATCACCGGCCGGAAGACGGTGGCGAACCGGTGCTGGGGCCCGGCCACGAACCGCGCGACCTGGAGCGGCCGGGAGACCGCCCAGTTCTTGGGGACGAGTTCGCCGATCACCATCTGGACGGCGGAGGCCAGCAGCATGCCGAGCACCACCGCGACCCCGGGGACGGCCCGGGCCGGCAGGCCGGTCGCCAGGAGCGGCCCGTCCAGCAGCTGGGCGAGCGCGGGTTCGGCCAGCATGCCGACCACGAGGGAGGTGATGGTGATGCCCAGCTGGGTTCCGGAGAGCTGGAAGGAGAGTTCCCGCAGGGCCCGTACGACGGACCGGGCGCGGCGGTCGCCCTCGGCCGCCGCGCGTTCGGCGTCGGGCCGGTCCACCGTGATGAGGCCGAACTCGGCTGCCACGAAGAAGCCGTTGGCCAGAATGAGAAGGAACGCTGCGGCGAGCAGCAGAAGGGGGATGGTCATGCCGCCGCCTCTTCGAAGGGGGCGGCGCAGGTACTACCGGATGATCCGTCCATTGCTGGAGGGAGTCACTCCTCGTGTCGCAGGTGCCTCGCGGGCCGGACACGGCCGTCGCCCGCGGGGCGGGGCGCGCTCGGCGCCTCCGCGACAAGAGTAATCACGACAGGGCGTGCGGGGCAGTGCGCTCGGAAGACCGGTGATCAGCCGCCGCTGCCGGAACCCGCGATAGCGCTCGCGGCCCGGGACTCCGCGAGGGCGCGCAGGGCACGCGCGTCGCGGATGGCCTGCTCGGCGGCGATACCCGGCTGGATGCCCATCGCCGCCAGGCTGCTGCCGTCGCTGAGGTCGAGGAGGACCCAGGCGTCGCCGGACCGCAGATTGACCCGGACGATCTCGGCCCAGTCCAGTCTGCGGCTGCGCGTGATATTGACGACGGTCACCCCGGTCTCGTCGGCGACGACCTTGGGACGGCTGAGCAGTACCAGTACGCCGAAGAATCCCACCGCCGTGAGGATGAAGCTCAACCGCTCCCCCGGGTTCAGCTGCTCCAGCAGCAGAGCGATGGCCGTGATGACGATGCACATGACCGCGCCCACGGTCAGCAGTACGGCCCGGGTACGGGTCGGCCGGAAGGTGACCGGCAGCGTGGGCAGTTCGGGCTGGGGCGCGGACATGGGTTCTCGTCCTCCCGGAGTGGGGTCGGAGCCGGTGGGGAGCGTCAGAGCCGGCAGGCGTGGATGGCCGTGGTGAGGATGGCCCGCGCGCCCAGCTCGTACAGATCGTCCATGATCCGCTGCGCCTCCTTGGCCGGGACCATCGCGCGGACCGCGACCCAGCCCTCGTTGTGCAGCGGGGAGACGGTCGGCGACTCCAGGCCCGGGGTGAGGGAGACGGCGCGCTCCAGGTGCTCGGCGCGGCAGTCGTAATCCATCATCACGTACGTACGGGCGACGAGGACGCCCTGGAGGCGGCGGAGGAACTGCCGTACCTTCGGCTCGTCGGCGTCCGCGCCGATACGGCGGATGACGATCGCCTCGGAGGTCATGATCGGCTCGCCGATCACCTCCAGCCCCGCGTTGCGCAGCGAGGTGCCGGTCTCGACGACATCGGCGATGATCTGGGCGACGCCCAGCTCGATCGCGGTCTCGACGGCGCCGTCCAGGTGGACGACGGAGGCGTCGACGCCGTTGACCGCGAGGTGGTTGGCGACGATTCCCTCGTACGAGGTGGCGACGGTCATCCCGCCGAAGTCCTCGACGCCGCCCGCCGTGCCCGGCCGGGTGGCGTAGCGGAAGGTGGAGCGCGCGAAGCCGAGGGGGAAGATCTCCTCCGCCTCGGCCTGCGAGTCCAGCAGCAGGTCCCGGCCGGTGATGCCGATGTCGAGCCGGCCGGAACTCACATAGATCGCGATGTCGCGGGGGCGGAGGTAGAAGAACTCCACCTCGTTGTCCGGGTCGACCAGGACGAGTTCCTTGGACTCCTTGCGCTGCTGGTAACCCGCCTCATGGAGCATCGCCGACGCAGGTCCCGAGAGTGAACCCTTGTTGGGAATCGCGATGCGCAGCATGAGGTGGGGTTCCTTTGCACGAGAGGGTGGACGGAAGGAGCGGTGATCCCGGGTACAGGCTCAGAGATGGGCGTACACGTCGTCGAGGGAGATGCCACGCGCCACCATCATCACCTGGACGTGGTAGAGGAGCTGGGAGATCTCCTCGGCGGTGGCTTCCTTGCCCTCGTGCTCGGCGGCCATCCAGACCTCGGCCGCCTCTTCGACGACCTTCTTCCCGATGGCGTGCACGCCTTTGCCGACGAGTTCGGCGGTGCGCGAGGTGGCGGGGTCGCCCGTGGCGGCCTTCTGCTGGAGCTCGGTGAACAGCTCCTCGAACGTCTTCTTCGGCATGATGGGGGTCACTTTAGCGGCCCGCTCCGGACGTCTGGCGCCAGGGTTCGGCAATGGTGCGCAGGGTGGTCGCGGTGGCGACGGCGGCGGTGACCGCTTCGTGCCCCTTGTCCTCGTGCGACCCTTCCAGACCCGCGCGGTCGAGCGCCTGTTCCTCGGTGTCACAGGTCAGTACGCCGAAGCCGATGGGCACCCCGGTGTCGACCGAGACCTGGGTGAGGCCCTGGGTGACGCCCTGGCACACGTACTCGAAGTGCGGGGTGCCGCCCCGGATGACCACGCCGAGGGCGACGACCGCGTCGTATCCGCGTCCGGCGAGCACCTTGGCGACCACCGGCAGTTCGAAGCTGCCGGGGACGCGCAGCAGGGTCGGTTCGTCGATGCCGAGGTCCCGCAGCGCGCGCAGGGCGCCGTCGACGAGACCGTCCATGATCTGCTCGTGCCACTGCGCCGCGATCACGGCGACCCGGAGGTCTCCGCAGTTCTTCACGCTCAGTTCGGGTGCGCCCTTGCCGCTCACGTCTCTCCTCGGGGGTCGTGCCTGCTGAGTTGGGTGCTGAGTTGCCTGGTGGATTACTGGTTGCCGCAGGTGGCCGCCGCCGGGTCGAGCCACGGCAGGTCGTGGCCCATCCGGTCGCGCTTGGTCCGCAGGTAGCGCAGGTTGTGCTCGCCGGCCTGTACGGGCATGGGCTCGCGCCCGGTGACCCGCAGCCCGTGCGCGACGAGCGCCGTGATCTTGTCGGGGTTGTTGGTCATCAGCCGCAGGCCGCGTACCCCGAGGTCGTCGAGGATCCGCGCGCCCGCCGCGTAGTCGCGGGCGTCGGCGGGCAGGCCGAGTTCCAGGTTGGCGTCGAGGGTGTCCCGGCCGCGCTCCTGGAGTTCGTACGCGCGCAGCTTGGACAGCAGGCCGATGCCGCGCCCCTCGTGGCCGCGCAGATAGACGACGACCCCGCGCCCCTCGGCGGTGACGCGCTCCATGGACGCCTGGAGCTGCGGGCCGCAGTCGCAGCGCTGGGAGCTGAAGATGTCGCCGGTCAGGCACTCGGAGTGGACGCGGACGAGCAGGTCCTCGCCGTCGCCGATCTCCCCGTGGACGAGGGCGACATGCTCGACGCCGTCGATGACCGAGCGGTAGCCGTACGCGGTGAAGTGGCCGTACGCCGTGGGCAGGCTGACCTCGGCCTCGCGGCGTACGGTCGGCTCGGAGGTCCGGCGGTAGGCGATCAGGTCCTCGATGGAGATGATCGTCAGCCCGTGTTTGCGGGCGAACGGGATCAGCTCGGGCAGCCGCAGCATCACCCCGTCCTCGCCCGCGATCTCCACGATCGCACCGGCCGGGCGCAGTCCGGCGAGCCGCGCCAGATCGACGGCGGCCTCGGTGTGGCCGTCGCGGGCGAGCACCCCGCCCGGCTTGGCGCGCAGCGGGAAGACATGGCCGGGGCGTACGAAGTCACCGGGGCCGCTGTCGCCGCCGGCGGCCAGCAGCCGCAGGGTGGTGGCCCGGTCGGCGGCGGAGATGCCGGTGGTGACGCCGTGTCGGGCGGAGGCGTCGACGGAGACGGTGAAGGCCGTACGCATCGACTCGGTGTTGTTGCCGACCATCTGCGGGAGTTCGAGGCGGTCCAGCTCCGGCCCCTCCATGGGGGCGCAGATCAGTCCCCGGCACTCGCTCATCATGAACGCGATGATCTCGGGGGTGGCCTTCTCGGCCGCGAGGACGAGATCCCCCTCGTTCTCGCGGCCCTCGTCGTCCACGACGACGACCGGGCGGCCCGCCGCGATATCGCGTACGGCCTGTTCCACGGGGTCGAGCGAGAGGTCCTCGACATTGTCGACGGAGTACCACGTGGGCGGTGTGCTCATGCTGTTGCTCCTTCCAGGGACGGCGACGGGGCGCCGGCTCGGGAGCGCAGCCACCAGTCGCGCAGCCCCCACAGGACGAGGGCGAGGTAGACGACGTACACGAGGCCGGAGAAGGCGAGCCCGCTGCTGAAGGCGAGCGGTACGCCGACGAGGTCGACGAGCAGCCAGGCGAACCAGAACTCGACGAGCCCCCGGGCCTGGGCGACCATCGCGGCGAGGGTGCCGACGAAGATGTACGCGTCGGGCCAGGGGTTCCAGGACAGCTCGGGTACGGCGACGAACAGTCCGCCGACGGCGAGGGTGCCCAGGGCCGCACCGCCGAGGAGGACTCCGCGCTCGCGCCAGGTGGCGAAGCGGACGGCGATCGAGCCGAAAGAACCGTCATCGGCTCGCCGCCTCCCACGCTGCCAGAGCCGCCAGCCCCACAGCGCCACGCCCATGACGAGCAGCTGCTTGCCGACTCCGCCGCTGAGCTGGGCGGAGGAGTAGGCGGCGACCAGGATCAGGCCGGAGAGGAACTGGGCGGGCCAGGTCCAGATCGAGCGGCGCCAGCCGAGCGCGAGCGCGGCCAGTCCGATGGTGTTGCCGATCATGTCGGACCACAGGATGTGCTGGTCGAAGGCGGTGAACGCCTCACTGTTCAGCCAGGACAGGGTACTCACCGGGTCTCCTCGGTACCGTGGCCGAGCAGCCGCTCGACGTACTTGGCGATGACATCGACTTCGAGGTTGACCGGGTCGCCGGGTCCCTTGATGCCGAGCGTGGTCAGCGCGAGGGTGGTGGGGATGAGGCTGATGGTGAAGTAGTCGGTGCCCGCGTCGACGACCGTGAGGCTGACGCCGTCGACGGTGATCGAGCCCTTCTCGACGACATAGCGGGTCAGCGCGGCGGGCAGCGAGACCTTGACGATCTCCCAGTGCTCGGACGGGGTGCGCTCGACGATGGTGCCGGTGCCGTCCACATGGCCCTGGACGATATGTCCGCCGAGCCGGCCGCCGAGGGCCATGGGCCGCTCCAGATTGACCCGGGAGCCGGTGCTCAGCGCGCCGAGGCTGGACCTGTTGAGCGTCTCCGCCATCACATCGGCGGTGAACTCGCCGTCGCCGAGGTCCACGACCGTGAGACAGACACCGTTGACGGCGATGGAATCGCCGTGCCCGGCGCCCTCGGTGACGACGGGTCCGCGCAGTCGGAAGCGAGAGGCGTCACCGAGGTTCTCGATGGCGGTGACCTCACCCAGTTCTTCGACGATTCCGGTGAACACTCAACGCTCCTTTGTGACAGGCGGGACAGTCATGGCAGGCATGGCAGGCATGGCAGGCATGGCAGGCGTGACAGGAAGGGATTCGGGGGTCGCGGTGATCCGCAGGTCGGGGCCGATCCGTACGGCCTCGGTCAGCCGCAGCCGCAGCGCCTCGGCGAGCGTGCCGATCCCGGCGTCCGCGAGGGCCGCGGGGCCCGCGCCGAGCAGGACGGGTGCGAGATAGCCGACGACCTTGTCGACCGCCCCGGCGGCGATGAACGCCCCGGCCAGGGTCGGCCCGCCTTCGAGGAGTACGGAGCGCACACCGCGCTCGTGGAGGGCGGCCAGCAGGGCGGGGATGTCCAGTCCGGTGGCGGCGCGCGGCAGCCGTACGGTCCCGGGCAGCGCGCCCGCGTCGGCGTCCTCGGCGATCGCGATCAGGGTGGGCGCGGCGCCGTCCAGGACCCGGGCGCCGGGCCGCACGGCGGTGGCGGAGGTGTCGACGACCACCCGCAGCGGCTGGACGGCGCCCTCGATGCCGCGCACGGCGAGCTGCGGGTCGTCGGCGCGGGCGGTACCGGAGCCGACCACGACCGCGTCGGCCTCGGCCCGCAGCCGGTGGACATCGGCGCGCGCCTCGGGGGAGGTGATCCAGCGGCTGGTGGAGTCGGCGGCGGCGATCCGGCCGTCGAGGGTCGCCGCGTACTTCCACAGGACATAGGGACGGCCGAGCCGTACGGAGGTGAGCCAGGCGGTGTTCCCGGCCGCCGCCTCCTCGGCGAGCAGCCCCTGCCGTACGCGGATCCCGGCACCCCGCAGGGTGTCGCCGCCGCCGCTCGCCTGCGGGGTCGGGTCGGCCACCGCGTACTCGACCCGGGCGATACCGGCGTCGATGAGCGCCTGGGCGCAGGGGCCGGTGCGGCCGGTGTGGGCGCAGGGTTCGAGGGTGATGTACGCGGTACCGCCACGGGCCCGGGGGCCGGCCGCGCGCAGTGCGTGGACCTCGGCGTGCGGGCCGCCGGCGCGGAGGTGGAACCCCTCGCCCGCGAGCTGTCCCGAGGCGTCGAGGATCACGCAGCCGACGACCGGGTTGGGGCTGGTGGAGCCGAGTCCGCGAGCCGCCAGCACTACGGCGCGACGCATGGCGTCCACGTCGGTGACGGTCTGGGCCTGGGTGGCCACCGGGTCCTCCTGCCTCTTCGGGCACGGACTCCGGGGCCTGTCGATGACGACAGATGAAGCGGAACGCGTACGGGAACGCCGAAGCCGAAGGACCGGCCCGTCCGGAGACGGACCGCCCACAAGGCGGCGTACCTGTGCGATCGATCCGCCGCGCACTGCCTCCCATCCGGACTTTCACCGTCGGTACAGGAATCTCACCTGCTCAACCGACCGCTGGATGCGGACGGGTCGCGGACTATAACCGCCGGTTCGGAATTACACCGACCCCGGAGTGCGCTAGCTATTGGTACTCGACCAGTGTGCCACGGCTGATCGTCGGCCATCCGGGTGACTTATGTGGCCTGACTCACAAAAGGGACCTCGTCTCGACAGCTGGACGGTCAGGGGGCGGAATGTCCCGCGGTGAAGAGTTCGTCCTGTGCCGCGTCCCACGCTGTGAGCAGCGCGCCGGTCAGGACGGCGGCGCCGCCGAGCGTTCCGGCCCTGACCTCCGTGCGCAGCGGGGACATCGCGGCGAGCCGGTCCTCGACGCGGGCGGCCAGGGCGGCGCCGCCCGCGTGGCCGACCTCACCGGCCAGCACGATCCGGCCGGGGTCGAGTACGGCGCTGACGGAGGCCGCGCCGAGGGCCAGCCGGTCGGCGAGCGCGTCGAGGAACCCGCCCGCGTCCATGGGCCGCCGGTGCCGCTCCCCGGACGCGCCCGATGACCGGCGTCGCGCGCCACCGCCACGCGGACCAGGGCGGCGGCGGGCGGTTCCGGCGGCTGTGCGGCGGCCTCGATCCCGTACTCCGCGGCCAGTTCACGGACGGCGGCCGAGCCGGCCAGACTGTGGAAGCCGCCGTCGCAGGAGAGCGCCGAGGGCAGGCGTACGATGCCGGGCACGGGCAGGAAGATGGGCAGGACGGCCTCGGCGAAAGGGGCGCCCAGCAGGTCCGCGACGACGACGGAGACGCTGTGGGTGCGTACGTCGCAGGAGGGAAGCAGGACCCCATGTCCGTCGAAGCGGTTGATGGCCCGTCCGGACCGGACGGGCCGTATGACCCGCGGAGGCTGCGGCGCGCCAGGTACGCCGTCGCCGCCGTCTTCTGTGTGCACGGAGCGGTCACCGGGAACTTCGCCACCCGGGTCCCCTGGATCCAGGACCACACCGGGATCAGCGCGGGACAGCTGGGCCTCGCGCTGGCCTTCCCCGCGCTCGGCGCCTCGCTCGCGATGCCGCTGGCCGGCGCGGTCAGCCACCGCTTCGGCGCGCGCACCGCGCTGCGCGGACTGCTCGCGCTGTGGACCCTCTCGCTGACCCTGCCCGCCGTCGCGCCCGATCTCCTGACCCTGTGTCTGGCGCTGTTCGTGTACGGCGCGAGCGCGGGCATGTCGGATGTGGCGATGAACGCCCTCGGGGTCGAGACCGAGAAGCGCCTCGACAAGTCGATCATGTCCGGCCTGCACGGCATGTGGAGCGTGGGCGCGCTGATCGGCTCGGCGGCCGGAGCGCTCGCTGCGCATCTGGGCAGCGATGCCCGGCTGCACCACCTGCTGGCGGCGGTCGTGCTCACGGCGCTGGGCATGGCGGCCTGCCAGGGCGTACTGGACCTGCGCGGCACGCCCGGCGAGGAGGCGCCGCCGCGCTTCGCGCCGCCGCCGAGGTCCGCGCTGCTCATCGGCGCGATCGGGTTCTGCGCGGTGTTCGCGGAGGGCGCGAGCCTGGACTGGTCGGCGGTCTATCTCCGGGACGTCCTGGACACCTCCCCCGGTGTCGCGGCGGCCTCGACCACCGCCTTCGCGCTCACCATGGCCGTGGCCCGGCTCGCGGGCGACCGGGTGGTCGACCGGTTCGGTGCCGTACGGACCGTACGGACGAGCGGGGTGCTGGCCGTCGCGGGCGGTCTGCTGATCGTCCTGGCCCCGTACCCCGTGGCCGCGATGGCCGGTTTCGCGCTGCTGGGGCTCGGGGTGGCCGTGGTGGTCCCGCTCGCCTTCGCGGCGGCGGGGCGCGCCGGGCCGAACCCGAGCCAGGCCATCGCGGGGGTCGCCACCATCACGTACACCTCGGGGCTGATCGCGCCCTCGGCGATCGGCGCGGTCGCCGATGTGACCTCGCTGGTGGTGTCGTTCGGGCTGGTGACGCTGCTGGCCTGCGGTCTGGTGCTGGGCGCGGGGGTGCTGCGTACGGGCGACCGGCGGCCGTCGGGGGCGGCCCCGGCGAGGAGCGGCCCGCCCGTGGAGTGAGCCGGGCCCGTCGGGGGCGGGAGAGCACGGCATTTACCATGAGCTGATCTTTTCGGGCCATGGGTTTCCCGGCCGCCGCCGGTTCTCCCTGCGGCCCACGCTCAGTTCCGTACACGTCGTACGCGTTTTCCGTACACGTTCTCGTACAAAGGTGGAGCCTCATGAATCTCGGCGTGCGCTGGACCCTGCACGGCGACGGGAAGACCCCCGCCCCCGGCGCGGTCGTCCGCCCCGACGAGCGGCTCTCCTGGCCCCGTACGGCGGGGCTCGGCGCCCAGCACGTGGTGGCGATGTTCGGGGCGTCGTTCGTCGCGCCGGTGCTGATGGGGCTCGACCCCAACCTCGCGATCATGATGTCCGGGGTCGCCACGGTGATCTTCCTGCTGGCGACCCGGGGCCGGGTGCCGAGCTATCTCGGCTGTTCGCTCTCCTTCGTCGGGGTGGCCGCCATCATCCGGGCCTCGGGCGGCGACAGCTCCACCGTCACCGGCGCGATCCTGGTGGTCGGCGCGGTGCTCTTCCTGACCGGGCTCGCGGTCCGGCACTTCGGTGCCCGGATCGTCCACGCCGCGATGCCGCCCGTGGTGACGGGCGCGGTCGTGATGCTGATCGGCTTCAACCTGGCGCCCGTGACGGCCTCGACGTACTGGCCGCAGGACCAGTGGACCGCGCTGCTGGTGATGGCGTTCACCGGGTTCGCCGTGGTCTGTCTGCGGGGTTTCTGGTCCCGGATCGCGATCTTCCTCGGGCTGGTCTTCGGCTACGGGATCTCCTGGCTGTTCGACCGGATCCTCGGCCGGATCCACTCCCCGGCGGGCGGCGCGGAGGCCGTCGACCACTGGCGGCTCGATCTGTCGGGCGTCGGCTCCGCGCCGTGGATCGGACTGCCCGACTTCCACGCGCCGAGCTTCGAGTGGTCGGCGATCCTGGTCGCGCTGCCGGTGGTCATCGCGCTGATCGCGGAGAACGCCGGGCATGTGAAGGCGGTCGGCGAGATGACGGGCGAGTCGCTCGACGACCAGCTGGGCACGGCCATCGCGGCGGACGGCGCGGCGTCGATGCTCTCCACCGCCGTGGGCGGGCCGGCCAACACCACGTACTCCGAGAACATCGGGGTCATGGCGGCCACCCGGGTCTACTCCACCGCCGCCTACTGGGCCGCCGCGGGGTTCGCCCTGCTCTTCGGGCTCTGCCCGAAGTTCGGCGCGGTCGTGGCGGCGGTCCCCGGCGGGGTGCTCGGCGGGATCACCGTCATCCTGTACGGGATGATCGGCCTGCTCGGCGCCCAGATCTGGACCAACGCCGGGGTCGACCTGCGCAATCCACTCCATCTGGTGCCGACCGCGGCGGGCATCATCATCGGGGTCGGCGGGGTGGGTCTGAAGATCACCGACAACTTCGAGCTGAGCGGGATCGCGCTCGGCACGCTCGTGGTGATCATCGGCTACCACGTGCTGCGGGCGCTCGCCCCGGCGCATATGAGGGAACCGGCCGCGCGGGACCGTACCTCCCCGCGGTGATCAGCCCTTCGCCAGCTCATAGGCGTGGTCGGGGGTGAACGAACCGGCCGCGCCCGTGCAGCCGTCCGACTCCCCCGGCAGCTTCACCCACAGATACGCGTCGATCCGCGCCTCGCCCGTCTCCGTCGTCGGCGGCTGCCCCAGCGCCCGGCCCGCCGGATCGCACCACTGTCCGGCGGGCGGCGCGCCGTTGCCGTTGCGGCTGGTGTCGATGACGGCGCCGAGCCGGGCGGGGCCGTCGAGCGCGGCCAGCACCTGCCGGGCGTAGACCGCTTCGTCGGGGGTGCGGTGGAAGTTGGCCACATTGGTGAAGATGCCGTCCCCGCTGTCGGCCGCGCCCGCCGCCCGCAGCAGGGACGCCTGCTTGGTCGCGGCGTGCCAGCCGGAGTGCCCGGCGTCGAAGTAGACCTTCGCCCGGGGCGCGGCGGCGTGGATCGTCCGTCCCGCGCGGGCCAGTGAGGCGTAGCGCGCGGCCCGGTCCCGGGGTTCCAGGCAGTCGGAGAGCGCGACCGAGTCGGGTTCCAGGATCACGATGGCGGGCCCGTCGGCGAGTCCGGCCGCGAAGTCCTCGATCCAGCCGTCGTACGCGGCGAGGTCGGGCGCCCCGCCCGCGGAGGCGCCGCCGCAGTCCCGGTCGGGTATCGCGTACGGCACGAGCACGGGCGTCCGCCCGGCCGCCGCCGCCCCGGCCGCCACCGAGCGCACCTGGCCGGTGACGGTCCCGGGGTTGTACGCGGCGAACCAGACCGCCGCCGGACGCGCCGCGATCCGGGACGCGATCAGCGGGCGCCGGGGGTCGCCGGGGTGCTCGGCGACCCAGTCGAGCACCTGGGACGCGGGGTGCCGGTAGAGCGCGGCGGCGGCCGGTTCCGTACGGGCGGGCGCCGCCGCGTCCGGCGGCGCGGACCCGGCCGTACGGGACGGGGACGGGGAGGCGGCCGGGCCCCCGCTCGGTATCCCCGTCGACGGCTCCGTCGACGGCTCCACCGACGGCCGCGCCGGGGGCGGCGCCGGGAACGGTGCGGCCGGGGGCGACGGGGTGGGAACGGCGGGCAGCGGTGCGGGCGTCATCGATTCGGTGATCTCGGGGGCGGCGGTGTTCCGCCCGGCCGGGCCGGCCGTCGCGGTCAGCACTCCGGTGACCGTCCCGACCGCCACCACCACGGAGGCCGCGGCGGCCATCACATGGTGCCGGGCCGCACGCCGCCGTTCGAGCCGCTGCGCACGGCGCCGGATACGCGTTCCCGCCACGTCGGGACCCCCCTCCACACGGTGCCCCGGAGCGGCGCACCTCCAGGAGCGTACGGCCGGAAACGTCCCGTCCCGGCGCGGATCGAACGCGTTGGTCCGCCGGGCGCCAGGGGCCGTGGACACCTGTCGTACGGTGGCCGGGCAGGCCGTCTCAGTCCTCCGGGAGTTCGACCGGCGCCAGCGCGTCGTACAGATCCCCGGGGCCGGGGTTGGTGGCGTCCGTGGCGCCGCCGAAGTGGCGCATCACGCCCCACACCGCGTTGAGCGCGGTCTGCACCGCGCCCTCGGCCCAGCCCGCGGTCCAGGAGATGTCGTCGCCCGCGAGGAAGATCCCGCGTTTGTCGGCGGGCAGCCGGTCCTGCATGAAGTGGGTGAACAGCCGCCGCTGGTAGCGGTAGTGGCCGGGCAGATTGGCCTTGAACGCGCCCATGAAGTACGGCTCGTTCTCCCAGGACACGGTCACCGGGGAGCCGATCAGATGTTTGCGGATATCGACCGAGGGATAGATCTCGCGCAGCGAGTTGAGCATGACCTCCATCCGCTCCTCGGCCGACAGCGGCAGCCATTTGAGACTGTCGTCGCACCAGGTGTACGACAGACAGATGACGGCGGGCCGGTCGGGACCGTCGTCGAGCAGATAGGTCCCCCGGGTCATCCGGTCGGTGAGCGTCATGGACATCGTGTCGCGTCCGCTCACCACGTCCTTGTCCAGCCAGAACGGCCGGTCGACCGGGACGAACAGCTTGGAGGACTCCATGTAATGGGTGCGCTCCATCGCCGTCCAGTGGTCGATCGGGAAGAGCGCGTCATCGCAGGCGATCTTGGAGAGCAGCAGCCAGGACTGCGCGGTGAAGACGGCCGCCCGGTATGTACGGATACGGCCCGAGGCGTCGGTGACGGTGATCCCGTTGCCCGCCGTACGGTGCAGCCGGGTGACGGCGGGCCGGGGCGTACCGTCGTGCAGCGAGGCCAGCGAGGTCCCGGCCGGCCAGTGCGTGATCTTGACGGGCGCGCGCTCCCACAGCCGCACCGGCAGCTGCCTGCTGCCGCCGACGATGGAGCGGTGGTGGTCGTCGGCCTCGGTGTAGACGACCCGCAGGATCTCCAGGATGGAGTGGGGGAAGTCGGTGTCCCAACCGCCGGTGCCGAAGCCGACCTGTCCGAAGATCTCCCGGTGCCGGAAGGACGCGAAGGCCGGGGAGTCGCAGAGGAAGCCGTAGAAGGTCTGGTTGTCGAGCTTCTCGACGAGCCGCGCCCAGATCTCCCGGACGCGGGGGATGTCGCGCTCGCGCAGGGCCCGGTTCATCGCGGAGAAGTCCGCGCCCTCCTCCAGACAGGTGTTCCAGGCGTCCATCACCTCGTGGAAGACCGGGGGCAGCTCGTCGACGGTCCGCGCGTAGTGGGAGCGGCCCTTCAGATCCACGACGGTCGACGAGGTGGCGGGGGCCAGCGGGTTGGGGAACGGCCGGGTCTCCAGCTCCACCAGGTCGATGTAGTGCTGGAGCGCGGTGGAGGACGGCGGGAAGCGCATCGCGCCCATCTCGGCGGTCAGCCCCGGGTCGCAGCCGTCGAAACCGACCGTGCGCAGCCGGCCGCCGATCCGGTCGGCCTCGTACACCACCGGCTTGAGGCCCATCTTCATCAGCTCGTACGCCGTGATGACCCCGGAGAGCCCACCGCCGATGACGGCGACCTCGGCGCCGTGCTCGGTCGCGGGGATCTGGCCGAGCCCGGCGGGGTGCGCCAGGAAGTCGTCGTACGCGTAGGGAAAGTCGGGCCCGGACATGGTGATCGGCGGGCGCGCGTCGGTGTGCCGGCCGGCGGTGGGGACCATGGACGTCATGGGAGAAGGGCTCCTGGCTGGTACGGCGAAGGAAGAAGGAAGAGGAACGGGTCGCGCTCACACCAGCGGCGGGTAGAGCCCGGGGCGGCGGTCCCTGAGGTACGGATTGGCCGCGCGCGAGGCGCTCAGCAGCCCGGTGTCCACCTCACCGAGGACCAGTTCCTCGCCCCGGCCCGCGCGGGTCCGGGTGGCGCCGTCGGGAGCGGCGAGACAGCTCAGCCCGACGAACTCGAACGCGCCCTCCTCGCCGGTCCTGTTCACGTACGCCACATAGAGCTGGTTCTCGAAGGCCCGTACGGGCACCAGGGATTCCGCGACGAACTGGAACGGGTGCATCTGGGCGGTGGGGACCAGCAGCAGATCGGTCCCCGCGAGCGCGTGGGCCCGTACGTTCTCCGGGAACTCCACGTCGTAACAGATCATGATCCCCAGCCGCAGCCCGGCCAGCTCGGCCTGGACGACGGGCAGCTCGCCGGGGGTGAACCAGGCGCGCTCGAAGTCGCCGAAGAGGTGGGTCTTGCGGTAGTTCGCGAGCCGCTCGCCGTCGGCGGCGATCAGCTGCGCGGCGTTGAAGATCCGCCGGCCGTCCCGCTCGGGATAGCCGTACGCCACCGCGATCCCGTGCCGTACGGCGATCTCCGCGACGGCCCGCGCCCCCGGTCCGTCGGCGGGCTCCGCCAGCCGGGGCACCGCGTCGCCGATGGCGTAGCCGGTCAGGAACATCTCGGGGCACGCCAGCAGCCCGGCCCCGGCCGCCGAGGCCCGCCGCGCCGCGTCGTCCAGCACCGCCAGGTTCCCGGCCACCGAACCGGGTCGGCCGGAGCTCTGGAGCAGGGCGGTGCGCAGCGACGGCATGGCTGACCTCGGACGATGCGGGTGACGGGGGACGCACTGACGGTACGGTCCGGCCGCCGCCCCGGACAAGACGCGGCCGTTGCGCGGGGACCACCGATCCCTTGCGCGTTCCGGCGCCCGCCCGGCGATCTGTTGCGCGGGACCCGGAAGACCCGTATCCCGGAAGGGTCGGAGCACCGCACCCCTCCCCGGAAAGGCGGCCCCATGCCCGGACCGTCCCGCCCCCGCACCGCCGCCCTCGTCGCGGCGCTGCTCCTGGCCCCGGGCGCCACCCCGGCGACCGCCGCACCGCTGCCCGGACCGGTGGCGCGCGAGGCGGCGGCGCTCACCGGCAGCGCGAAGCTGTACCGGTCCGCCGGGGACGACATCACCTTCGCCTTCGACGCGCGGCTGGCCGCCGAGGACCGCGCCGACCCGACGAGGGCGACCGGCACGTTCGCGTTCAGCCACGAAGCGCCCCGCGTCCACGGCTCGGCCGAGGGGCGGGTCGACTGTCTGCTGACGGGCGGGAAGGTGGCCGTGGTCAGCGGCGTCATCACCCGGGCGGACCGCGATCTGGCGGGTGCGGTGGGCACCCGGGTCGGGATGACCGTCCACGACCGGGCGGGCGGCGACCGGCTCGGCTACAGCTGGGCGCTGGCCGGCACACCCACCGCCCGGGCCGGGAACCTGCCGCGCTGTGTGAGCTCCGCGCCCTTCGAGCGGGTCGCGGAGGGCACCGGCGACTTCGTGGTGGTGCCCTGGCGGCCGACGGCCTAGAAGGTGCCCGAGGAGTAGCGCCTCAGCAGCGGGGACAGGACGAGGACCGACTTGGTGCGCTCCACATAGGGCTCGCCCGCGATACGTTCCAATACCCGCTCGAAGTGGCGCATATCGGCGGCGAAGACCTGGACGATAGCGTCCGCCTCGCCGGTGACGGTCGAGGCGGCGACGACTTCCGGCATCCGTTCCAGCCCCCGGTGGATGGCCTCGGGCGAGGTGTTGCGGCCGCAGTAGATCTCGATGAACCCCTCGGTCTCCCAGCCGAGGGCCGCCGGATCGACCCGTACGGTGAAACCGGTGATCGCCCCCGCCGCCCGCAGCCGGTCGACGCGGCGTTTCACGGCGGGCGCGGAGAGTCCGACGCGTGAGCCGATGTCGGCGTAGGTGCGGCGGGCGTCCTCGGCGAGGGCGTGGACGATGCGTTCGTCGAGATCGTTGAGTCGCACTGCTGGTGGTTCACTTCTCCGCGTGGCCGGTCGGGAACGGCGGGGCCGGGGAGCGGCGGCGCCGTACCGAAGTAGAACACGAGCGGCCGGACCGGGCCCCGGTGGAAGCCCGCCGCCGGGGCAGAAGAACGGGTGATGGGCGACGAGCCGCATGTGGTGGTCGTGGGCCCGTCGCACCGGGACAGTGCGGCTGCCCGCGGCGCAGCCGCCGAATTCCTCGAACAGCACTGTCCCTGGGCCGGTCTCGACGCGCTCCTGATCGTCGTCTCCGAGCTGGTCACCAACGCGATCCGGCACACCGCCGGATGGTGGCGCCTCCATCTCACGGCGGGGGGGCTGCGTCCTGACCGTGGAGATGGACGACTTCAGCCCGGACCCGCCGGTCGCGCGCGGGCCGGATCCGGCGGGCGGCGGTGGGTCCGGCCGGCACATGGTGGCGCGCCTGGCGGGGCGGGTGGAGATCGGACCGCTGCCGGGCGGCCAACACGTCCGGGCGAGCCGGCGCCGCCCGGCGGCCCCCTGAGCACGGGGCGCGACGGGGCTACTCCACCGCCAGCAGCCCCGCCCGGAGCCGTCCGGTGATCCGGGACAGCAGCCGGGACACATGCATCTGGGAGACGCCCAGTTCGGCGCCGATCTCGGACTGGGTCATCTCGTCGCCGAAGCGCATCCGCAGGATCCGGCGCTCCCGCTCGTCCAGCTCCTCGATGAGCGGTTTCAGCGCCTGGACGTTCTCCGCCGCCTCCAGCCCGGGATCGGGCGCGCCGATCCGGTCGGAGAGCGGGGACGGGGAGTCGGCGGAGCCGTCCGCCGGCAGGTCGAGGGAGCCCGCCGTATAGCCGTTGGCGGCGACGACACCCTCGATGATCTCCTCCTCGTCCAGTCCGAGCCGGGCGGCCAGTTCGGCCGTGGTCGGCGCGCGGTCGAGTCGCTGGGACAGCTCGTCGGTGGCCTTGGCCAGATCGATCCGCAGCTCCTGGAGCCGGCGCGGTACGTGTACGGCCCAGCTGGTGTCCCGGAAGAACCGCTTGATCTCGCCGACGATGTACGGCACGGCGAAGGTCGCGAACTCCACCTCGCGGCTGAGTTCGAACCGGTCGATCGCCTTGATCAGCCCGATGGTACCGACCTGGACGATGTCCTCCATCTGCTCCGAGCGGTTACGGAACCGGGTGGCCGCGTAGCGCACCAGCGCCAGGTTCAGCTCGATCAGGGTGTTGCGTACGTACTGGTGGTCGTGGGTGCCCTCGTCCAACTCCGCCAGCCGGACGAAGTAGAGCTTCGAGATCTCCCGCGCGTCCCTGGGTGCCACTTCCGCCGGGCACTCCACGGCCGGAAGCCCCGGGTCGGCCGCTGCCGGCCGCCCCCGGACTCCGTACCGGACGTGTTCGGTCGGGACCGTGCTCGCCGTGGACACTTCGGCCTCCCCTGCTCGTGGTCGATGCAGGGCGCGTGTACCCCGTACCCGGCCACTCATGCGCACCACCTGGACCCGGCCCCCGCGCATGGCGGAGGACCGGGCCCTGGAGCTGGGGCACTAGCTCCAGCTGGCGTGCAGCGGCTTGCCCTCGGCGTATCCGGCGGCGCTCTGGACGCCGATGATCGCCTTCTCGGCGAACTCCTCCAGGGAGTTGGCGCCCGCGTAGGTGCACGAGGAGCGCACCCCCGCGATGATCGAGTCGATCAGGTCCTCGACCCCGGGGCGCGCCGGGTCGAGGAACATCCGCGAGGTGGAGATGCCCTCCTCGAACAGCGCCTTGCGGGCCCGGTCGTAGGCCGATTCCTCGCTCGTACGGTTACGGACGGCGCGGGCGGACGCCATACCGAAGGACTCCTTGTAGAGCCGCCCGTCGGAGGCCTGCTGAAGGTCGCCCGGGGACTCGTACGTACCGGCGAACCAGGAGCCGATCATCACGTTCGAGGCACCGGCGGCGAGCGCCATGGCGACATCGCGGGGGTGCCTGACCCCGCCGTCCGCCCAGACGTGCTTGCCGTGCTTCTTCGCCTCGGCGGCGCACTCCATGACGGCCGAGAACTGCGGCCTGCCGACGCCGGTCATCATGCGGGTGGTACACATCGCGCCGGGGCCGACCCCCACCTTGATGATGTCCGCGCCGGCCTCGATCAGATCGCGCACGCCCTCGGCGGCGACGATGTTGCCCGCGACGATCGGCACCTTCGGGTCCAGCGCGCGGACCGCGCGGACCGCCGCGATCATCGACTCCTGGTGGCCGTGGGCCGTGTCGACGACGAGGGTGTCGACGCCCGCGTCGAGGAGCTGCGCGGCCTTGCCCGCCACATCACCGTTGACACCGACGGCGGCGGCGATCCGCAGCTTCCCCCCGGCGTCGGTGGCGGGCGTGTAGAGGGTCGCGCGCAGGGCGCCCTTGCGGGTGAGGATGCCGACGAGCCGGCCCTCGGCGTCGACGGCCGGGGCGAGCTTGCGGTTGGCGCTGTCGAGGGTGGTGAATGCCTCGCCCGGGTCCATGTCGGCGGAGATCAGCACCAGGTCCTTCGACATGACCTCGGAGAGCTGGGTGAAGCGGTCGACCCCGGCCAGATCGTGGTCGGTGACGATCCCCACGGGCCGCCGCTCGCCGTCGACCACGACGCCCGCGCCGTGTGCCCTCTTGGGCAGCAGGGACAGCGCGTCGCCGACGGTCTGGAAGGGGGTCAGCACGATCGGGGTGTCGAGCACCAGATGGCGGGTCTTGACCCAGGAGATGACGTCGGTGACGACCTCGATCGGGATGTCCTGCGGAATGACGACGAGACCGCCGCGCCGGGCGACCGTCTCGGCCATCCGGCGGCCCGCGATGGCGGTCATGTTCGCGACGACGAGCGGAATGGTGGTGCCGGTCCCGTCCTGGGCGGCGAGGTCCACCGCCTGGCGGGAGCCCACGGCCGACCGGCTCGGGACCATGAAGACATCGTCGTAGGTCAGGTCGTACGGCGGCTGGAGGTCGTTGAGGAAGCGCACGTGCTGAACATCCCAGTCGATCGGAGGTGCCCCGGTCGGTGGAGCCGGGGAAAACGCACGTACTTGATTCTCCCACGGCGGCCCCCGTAATCCCGGCGGGAGAAACCCCCAATAACGGACGGGGCCCTCTGGTGCGATCCACCAAAGGGCCATCCCGCCCGGTCGTCGGGCCTCGGTCGTCGGCGCTCGGTCGTCGGCGCTCGGTCGTCGAACCTCGGGCAGCGGGCCCGATCGTCGGACTCGGTCGTCGGGCCTCGGTCGTCGGACTCAGTCGTCGTCCGGGTCCGCGCGGTCCAGCGCGGGGTGCGGCGCCGGGGTGAACCCGGTGAGCAGGAAGTCCGCCGCCGCGGTGTCCGTGACCAGGCTGGTGACCAGCCCGGAGCGCAGGACCGCCCCGATCGCCTCGGCCTTGCGCAGTCCGCCCGCGATGGCCACGACCTCCGGAATCCGGCGCAGCCGGTCGGCCTCCACCGTGATGCACCGTTCGCCCAGGTCACGGCCGACGAGCCGGCCCTCGGCGTCGAAGAGGTGCGCGGACATCTCGGCGGCGACGCCGAGCGTGGAGTAGTGGGTGCGCTCCTCGTCGGTGAGCATGTCGTGCACCGTGGAGATGCCGGGCTCCCAGGAGCCGATGGAGACGGCCGCGACGGTGACCTTGTCGAAGTACTCGAAGGCGCGCGCGATCCCGGTCTGGCCGCGCAGCGCGGCGGCGGTGGCCGGGTCGGGGAGCAGCATCGGCGCGTAGATCGGGTGCGCCTCGCCGCCGGAGACCTGGGCGGCCCTGCGGACAGCCTCGACAGAGCCGCGCTCCGCGGTGCCCGCGTCGTACACCCCGGTGAGCTGGACGACCGTGCAGGGCGGCAGCCGGTCGAGGGCGGCGGCCATATGGATGGTGGAGCGGCCCCAGGCGAGGCCGAGCACATCGCCCTCGACCACCAGTTCGCCCAGCAGTTCGGCCGCGACCTCACCGAGGTTCTCGGGGTCGGGCGACTCGGCCTCGCCCTCGGCGGGCGACTCGACGACCACCGCGTGCCGCAGGCCGTAGCGGGCGCGCAGCGCGTCGGAGCGCTCCGCGTCCAGCTCGGAGGGGACGCGGATCTCGATCCGTACGAGATCGCGCTCCAGCGCCGTCTCCAGGACCCGGGCCACCTTGAAGCGGCTGACGCCGAACTCCTCGGCGATCTGGATCTTGGACTTGCCCTCCAGATAGAAGCGGCGGGCCATGGCCGCCGCCTGCACCAGCTCCGCGGGTCCCATCCGCAGAGCCGGCCGACCCGCCGACATACCAGGCACCGCGATCTCCTCACTTCTGTTCACATCTGGACCCGCTGTTCATCCTGTCAGATCCGGTGGACCTTGATCGTCCCCGGAACGCTCCGTTCATGTTCCCGTGGCCCACTGGTCCGCCATGACCGTGCGCCGCCCCCGGCTCAGTGCCCGCAGGCCCAGGAGGCCGCGGCGGTGGCCCGGTCCGCCTGCTCGCGCAGCGCCCGGACGGCCGCCGCCGGGTCGTCCGCGCCGTACACCGCGGATCCCGCGACGAACACATCGGCGCCGGCCTCCGCGCAGCGTTCGACGGTCTCCGCCGAGACCCCGCCGTCGACCTGGAGCCACAGGTCGAGGCCGTGCTTGGAGATCAGCTCCCGGGTCCGGCGGATCTTGGGCAGCATGATGTCCAGGAACGCCTGGCCGCCGAAGCCCGGCTCCACGGTCATGATCAGCAGCATGTCCAGCTCGGGGAGCAGGTCCTCGTACTGTTCGACGGGGGTCGCGGGCTTCAGCGCCATCGACGCCCGCGCGCCCTTCGCCCTGATCTCGCGCGCCAGCCGTACGGGAGCGGCGGCGGCCTCCGCGTGGAAGGTGACGGAGCCGGCCCCCGCCTCGACGTACTGCGGGGCCCAGCGGTCCGGGTCCGCGATCATCAGATGGCAGTCCAGCGGGGTGTCCGTCGCCCGTCCGAGCGCCTCGACCACCGGCACGCCCAGGGTCAGATTGGGCACGAAGTGGTTGTCCATGACATCGACATGGAGCCAGTCGGCGCCGTCGACGGCCTTCGCCTCCTCGGCGAGGCGGGCGAAGTCGGCGGAGAGGATGCTGGGGTTGATCTGGGCCATGTACCAAGCCTGCCATGCTCCGGGCGTCTTCCTGACCGCCCGGCGAACCCAGGTGCGAACCGATACCTCGCAGTCCGCGCAATCCGCGCGTCTCGCCCCGGGCCCGCCCCTCCGTCAGGCGGTACGCCGCAGCAGCGCCAGATACATGGCGTCGGTGCCGTGCAGATGCGGCCACAGCTGTACGTCGGGACCGTCGCCCAGCGCCGGTACGCCCGGCATCAGCGGCCTGGCGTCGACCCACTCGGCCTCGACGGCCGGGCCGCCGCGCCCCTTGAGGACGTCCTCGACGACGATCCGGGTCTCCGCGAGATGCGGGGAGCAGGTCGCGTATCCGACGATCCCGCCGACCCGTACCGCCGCGAACGCCTCGCGCAGCAGCGCGCGCTGGAGCGGCGCGAAGCCGTCCAGGTCCTTGGGGATACGCCGCCAGCGCGCCTCGGGCCTGCGCCGCAGCGCGCCCAGGCCCGAGCAGGGGACGTCGACCAGGACCCGGTCGAAGACGCCGGGGACCCAGGGCGGCCGGGTGCCGTCGGCGGTGATGACCTGGTACGGGCCGGGGTTGCCGGCGAGGGTGCGCTCGACGAGGCGGGCGCGGTGCTGCTGCTTCTCTGCGGCGAGCAGGAACGCGCCGCGTTCGGCGGCGAGCGCGGCGAGCAGCGCCGCCTTGCCCCCGGGGCCCGCGCAGCCGTCGAGCCAGCGGGCGTCGGCGCCGTCCAGCGGGGCGTTGGCCACGGCCGCCGCGACCAGCTGACTGCCCTCGTCCTGGACCCCGGCCCGGCCGTCCCGTACCGCTTCGAGCGCCCCCGGCTCGCCGCCCTCGGCGAGCCGTACGGCATACGGCGACCAGCGCCCCGGCAGCCCGGAGTCCTCGCCCAGCTCGGCCATCAGCTCCTCGGTGGTGGCGCGGCCGGGCCGGGCGACCAGGGTCACCTCGGGCCGTTCGTTGTCGGCTTCGAGGAGGTTCTCGATACCGGCGCGGCCACCGCCCAGCGCGTCCCAGAGCGCGGAGACCACCCAGCGCGGGTGCGAGTGGACGACCGCGAGATGGTCCTCGGCGTCCTCGTCGTACGGCGGGGCGACCCGCTCCACCCAGGTCTCCAGGTCGTCCCGCGAGATCTTGCGCAGCACGGCGTTGACGAACTTGGCGCGCCCGTCGCCGAGCACCACCCGGGCCAGCTCCACACTGGCCGAGACGGCCGCGTGGGTCGGGATCCGGGTCCCCAGCAGCTGGTGCGCGCCGAGGGCCAGCACATCGAGCACCGGCGGGTCCACCTCGCGCAGCGGCCGGTCGACGCAGGCCGCGATGATCGCGTCGTACGTGCCCTGACGGCGCAGTGTCCCGTACACCAGCTCGGTGGCGAGAGCCGCGTCCCGTGCCTCGAAGTCGCTGTTCTCACGGGCCTTCTTGAGCAGCGGGGGCAGGACGAGGTTCGCGTACGCGTCCCGCTCGTCGACGGCCCTGAGCACCTCGAAGGCGATGAGCCGTACGGGGTCCTTCTTGGGGCGGCGGTACGGCTTGGAGGGGCGGGGGGCCTGCTGGTTCAAAGGTGCTCCGCGGTGAGAAGAGTCGAACCCGCCCAGCCTACGTCGTCGGGCCGAGCAGCTCACCCGGGGCGATCCTCACCCCGCGCGCCCAGTCGGCGGCGCGCATCGGCTTCTTGCCCTGGGGCTGCACCCAGACCAGCTCGACCTCGTGCGATCCGGTGCCCGCGTACACGTTGTTCTTGCCGACGGCGAGCGCGCCCGGCGCCAGTTCCGTACGGTCGGGGACCAGCGCCACCTGGATCAGCTTGAGCCGCTCGCCGCGGAACACGGTCCAGGCGCCCGGCGCGGGGGTGCAGCCGCGCACCACCCGGTCGACCCGGAGCGCGGGCTCCGCCCACTCCACCTGTGCGTCCTCGACCTTGATCTTCGGCGCGAGCGAGACGCCCTCGGCGGGCTGGACCACCGGCTCCAGCGTGCCGTCCTCGATCCCGTCCATGGTCGCCGCGAGCAGCCCGGAGCCGGCGAAGGCCAGCCGGGTGAGCAGGTCGCCGCTGGTGTCGGTGGGGCGCACCCGCTCCGTGATCACGCCGTAGACCGGCCCGGAGTCCAGCCCCTCCTCGATCCGGAAGGTGGCCGCGCCGGTCACCTCGTCACCGGCCATGACCGCGTGCTGTACGGGCGCGGCGCCGCGCCAGGCGGGCAGCAGCGAGAAGTGCAGATTGACCCAGCCGTGGACCGGCACGTCGAGGGCGGCCTTCGGCAGCAGCGCGCCGTACGCGACGACCGGGCAGCAGTCGGGGCCGATCTCCCGCAGCCGCGCCAGGAACTCCTCGTCCCGGGGCTTCGCCGGCCTGAGCACCTCGATCCCGGCCTCCTGCGCGCGCTGCGCCACCGGACTGGCCACCAGCCTGCGCCCCCGCCCGGCCGGCGCGTCGGGCCGGGTCACCACGGCGACGACCTCGTGCCGGTCGGAGGCGATCAGTGCGTCCAGGGCGGGTACGGCGACCTCGGGGGTGCCGGCGAAGACGAGCTTCATCGGTGACTGACTGCCTCTCGGGCTGACGCGTGGTGGGCGCCCAAGTCTACGGCGTGTCCGGCGAGTCCCCGGTCCGTGCGCCGGGAGGTTCCGCCGGCGCGGGACGCCGGACGAGGCGGGGCGGAACGGGGGCGAGGCCGGGGCGGAGGCGGGGACAGGACGGTAACAAGGCTGGGGACGAGGCGCTCTGCGTACCCGTCCGGACGCCCGCACCACAGGGGGCGTACGACGGCCCGTGCGCCGGGCGCATACGCGCATACGCCCCCGCAGCGTGACCACAGAGCCGGGTAACGCGTTGTCAAGAGAGATTGACCACGCGGACCGCCCCGGTGCGGTCCCTCCTTTCCACGCCGGTTCGAGAGGCTTGTTCATGGCCGACCACGCAACCCACGACGCACAAGCCCGTGCAAGTCTGCACCTGTTGGTGCGGGATATCGAACGGGTCCGGCGACAGGTGGACGCGCTGCGCACCCTCACCGCCCAGCTGGGCAATGTCTACCGCCCACGGCGCTCGGGCCCCTCCACGGGCTTCGTCGTCTACGGCAGGGCCCCCGCCCCGACCGTCCGGCTCGCGCAGGAGCTGCGGGACAGCGTCGAGACCCTGGTGACCGCGGCGGTGGACTTCGACCGCTCGCTGGGGTTCTCGTGGGACGCCGTGGGCTCGGCGCTGGGCGTCACCAAGCAGGCGGTGCACCGGCGTTACGGCACCCGCCGGACCACCCAGCAGCCCGGCGCGGCCGATACCGACCGCCCCCAGGAGTCCCTCGCCCACCGTCCCCCGGTCCCGTCCCTGCCGGGCACCCAGACCGCCACCCCCGTGGTCCCCGCGGCCCGTTCGATGCCCCCGCAGCCCACGGCGCACGCCCCCTTCCCCGCCCCCAGGGGCGGCTGACACCCCGTCGGGCCCCCGGCCGACCCCGCGCCCACCCCGTCCGGAAACGGCGGGCAGGGCGCGGGGCCCGATACCCCGGATCCGGTCGGACGAACGCCGGTGGAGGGCCCGAAGGCCGACGTCCCGAAGCCCCGACGTCTGAAAGCCGGGCGCCCGAACCGGGGTGACCACCGATCAGGCGTCCGCAGGCCGGACGCCCGGAGGTCACCCCGGCAGCCGCTCACCCGATGTCCGGCGGATCCATCCGGATCCGTACCGGCTCGCCACCGGCGCGCGGGGCCCGCGCCAGCCGCGCCGCCTGCGCCGCCTTCAGCGCCCCCGCCAGCGCGGCCCCGTTCCCCGGCGGCACCCGCAGCAGCGCCCGCTCCCACCGCTCCCCCGGCGGCGGGTCGCCGGGCCTGCGCGGCCGGCCCGGGTCCGCCGGCTCCAGCCCCACCGGCCCGAGAACCTCCACGTCGCCGGGCAGCTCCGCGGCGGCCAGGAACGCCCGCACCGCGTCGGGCGGCCCGGTCACCGCCGCCATCCTCGAGACGGGCGGGAACCCCAGCTCGGCCCGCTCCGCCAGCTCACGCCGCGCGTGCCCGACCGGGTCCCACCGCACGAGCGCCTGTACGGGCCGGAGCGTCGGCTCGGCCACCACGACCACCGTGCCGCCCTCGCTCTGCCCCCGGACCAGGGACGACGCCTGTATCCAGCGTCGGAGGGCCTCCTCCCCCGCCCGCAGATCGGGCCGGGTGAGCATCGCCCAGCCGTCGAGCAGCAGCGCCGCCGCGTAACCGCCCTCCGCCACCGGTTCGGCGCCGGGGGTGGAGACGACGAGCGCGGGGCGGCCCGGCACCGAGTCGAGCACATGGTCCCGCCCCGACGTACGGACCGGGACGGCCGGGAACGCCCGGCCCAGCTCCTCCGCCGTCCGCCGCGCCCCCACGATCCGCGCGCGCAGCCGGAACCCTCCGCACTCCGCGCAGTGCCACCCCGGCTCCTCCCGGCCGCACCAGCCGCACCCCAGCCGCCCTTCCGCCGGGGCCTCCAGCGGCCCGGCGCAGTGCCGGCAGCGGGCGGGCGCGCGGCAGCGTTCGCAGGCCAGCCGGGGCGCGTAACCCCGCCGGGGCACCTGCACCAGCACCGGTCCGGTCCTCAGCCCGTCCCTGACCGCCTGCCAGGCGAGGCTGGGCAGCCGGGCCACCCGCGCGGCGCCGTCCCGCGCCAGCTCGCCGTCGCCGATGGTACGGACCAGGGGCGCGGCCTCGCGCACCCGCTCCCTGGAGGCCGCGAGCGGCAGCGCCCAGCCCGTGCCCACCAGCTGGGCCGCCTCAACGGTGCATCCCGTGCTCCCCACCAGGAAGGCGCACCTGTCGTGGGCCGCGCGCAGCAGCAGGACCTCGCGGGCGTGCGGCTGGGGCGCGTGCTGTTCGCTGTGGCTGCCGTCGCCGTCGTCCCAGATGGCGACCAGGCCCAGATCACGGACCGGGGCGAACATCGCGGCCCGCGTCCCGACGACGGCCCGCACCGCGCCGCGCCGCACCGCGAGCCACTGCCGGTAGCGCTTCTCCGGGCCGGCCTCCGCCGTGAGCAGCGCGTGCCGGCCCTCGCCGAGCAGCCCGGTGAGCGCCGCGTCGACCCGCGCGGCGACCCGCCCGTCCGGTACGACGACGAGCGCGCCCCGGCCCGAGGCCAGCGTCGCCGCCACCGCGCGCGCCAGCTCGTCCGCCCAGTGCGGCCCCGGCAGCGCGGTCCATACGGCGCGCGGCGTCCCGCCCCCGGCGAGCGCGCCGAGGAACGCGGGACCGTTCGCGTACCGCTCCCAGGTGCCCGCGTCCGGCGCGGGCGGCGGCGGGGGCGGCTCCGGGGAGGGCTTCGCCTCGGCCCGCGCGTTCCTCGGCGGGATCGCGAGCTGGAGTACGTCCGCGAGGCTTCCCGCGTACCGGTCGGCGACCGCGCGCGCGAGCCCGAGCAGCTCGGCGCTGAGCACCGGCTCGGGCGACACCACCCCGGCCAGCGCCGCCAGCGGCCCCGCGTAGTCCGACTCGGCCCGCCGCTCGACCACGAACCCGTCGATCAGCCCGCCGCCCTCCCGGCGCCCGCCCCGCACCTGCCGGGCCCCGGCCCCGAACCGCACCCGCACCCGCACCCCCGGCTGCGCCGCCCCGTCGAGCTCTTCCGGCACGGCGTAGTCGAAGAACTGGTCGAGGTGCAGCACCCCCTTGTTCACCACCACCCGCGCGACGGGCAGCTCCGCCGCCAGCGCGGCCCCCCGCCAGGTCCGCGGCTTCGCCCGCGGCACCTTCGCCTGCCGCACGCTCTCCCGGATCAGCGCGAGCTGCTCGGGACCCCCACCCCGGACGGGCGCCCCGGCCCCGGCGGACTCCTCTCCCCCGGCGGGCTCCCCGGCCCGGGTGGGCTCCCCTCCCCCGGCAGGCTCCCCGCCCGCACGGCGCGCCCCTCCCCCGGCGGGCTCCCCGGCCCCCCTGTCCTGCCTGCCGTCGTCGCTGCTCACGGCCTCATACCTACCAGACCGCACTGACAAGCCCCCACCACGCGACAAGGCCCCGGACCGTCGATATACCGAACGGTCCGGGGCCTCATGGCGAAACGGGGGGAGATCAGACCCCGGCGGCAGCGCGCAGCGCGTCCACGCGGTCGCGGCGTTCCCACGTGAAGTCGGGGAGCTCGCGGCCGAAGTGGCCGTACGCCGCGGTCTGCGCGTAGATCGGGCGGAGCAGGTCGAGGTCGCGGATGATCGCGGCCGGCCGGAGGTCGAAGACCTCCGCGATGGCCTGCTCGATCTTCTCCGTGTCGATCGTGGCGGTGCCGAAGGTCTCGACGAAGAGGCCGACCGGCTCGGCCTTGCCGATCGCGTAGGCGACCTGGACCTCGCAGCGCGCGGCGAGACCGGCGGCCACGACGTTCTTCGCGACCCAGCGCATCGCGTACGCGGCGGAGCGGTCGACCTTCGACGGGTCCTTGCCCGAGAAGGCGCCGCCGCCGTGGCGGGCCATGCCGCCGTAGGTGTCGATGATGATCTTGCGGCCGGTGAGGCCGGCGTCGCCCATGGGGCCGCCGATCTCGAAACGTCCGGTCGGGTTGACCAGCAGGCGGTAGCCCTCGGTGTCGAGCTTGATGCCGTCGTCGACGAGGCCCTTGAGGACGTACTCGACGACGAACTCGCGTACGTCGGGGGCGAGCAGCGAGTCCAGGTCGATGTCGGACGCGTGCTGCGAGGAGACGACGACCGTGTCGAGGCGGACGGGCTTGTCGCCGTCGTACTCGATGGTGACCTGCGTCTTGCCGTCGGGGCGCAGGTACGGGATGGTCCCGTTCTTGCGGACCTCGGAGAGCCGGTTGGAGAGCCGGTGCGCGAGGTGGATCGGGAGCGGCATCAGCTCGGGCGTCTCGTCGCAGGCGTAGCCGAACATCAGGCCCTGGTCGCCGGCGCCCTGCTTGTCCAGCTCGTCCTCATCGCCCTCGACCCGCTGTTCGTAAGCGGTGTCGACACCCTGCGCGATGTCCGGCGACTGCGCGCCGATGGACACCGAGACGCCACAGGAGGCGCCGTCGAAGCCCTTCTTCGAGGAGTCGTAGCCGATCTCCAGGATCTTGTTCCGCACCAGCTGGGCGATGGGCGCGTAGGCCTTGGTGGTGACCTCTCCGGCGACATGCACCAGACCCGTGGTGATCAAGGTCTCCACGGCGACCCGGGAGGACGGGTCCTCTGTCAGAAGCGCGTCAAGAATGGTGTCGCTGATCTGGTCAGCGATCTTGTCGGGGTGACCTTCGGTCACGGACTCCGAGGTAAAAAGACGGCGGGACACATCGCTCCCTGGGGTTGCAGCGGCTGCTGGCTGATCATTGGCGGACCGGCGGGAGGCTGCAGGCCCCGCGACGATCCACGACCACTTTATCGGTCGCGTCGTGGTCGTGGGGGCAAGTTCTCGATCTTTGGGCGCCCCGGTGACCCGACGACTGCATTATGCGACACCGTGATCGTGCCTGGCCAGAGGCACTCTTGCCGAATTTCACCCGATTCCGCGCCACCAAAGGACGAACTATTCCCTCGTGTGAAAAATAACGCGCAGCGCTGAATTCACACGGCGCCCCGCTCAGTCCCCGTCCCGGGAGAGCCTCGGTGCCACCAGGTCCCAGACCACATCCGCCAGGGCCTCCTTCGGCCCGTACGGTACGGGGGTCTCGCCGCCGTCCGAGGCGAGGACGACCGCCTCGTTCTCCTCGGCGCCGAAGGTCTTCCGCTCCCCGACCTCATTGACGACCAGCAGGTCACAGCCCTTGCGCCGGAGTTTTGTCCGCCCGTTGGCCAGAACGTCGTCCGTCTCCGCGGCGAAGCCGACGACCACCTGGCCGGGGCGGGCCCGCTCGGCCGAGATCTCGGCGAGGATGTCCGGATTGCGGACCAGCGCGAGGGGCGCGGGCTCCTCGCCGTCCTTCTTCTTGATCTTGCCCGCGGCGTGGACGAGCGGCCGGAAGTCGGCGACGGCCGCCGCCATGACCACGGCGTCGGCGACGGCGACGGCCTTCAGTACGGCTTCGCGCAGCTGCATCGCCGTGCCGACATGGACCACGTCGACGCCCGCCGGGTCGGCCATCCCCGTGTTGGCCTCGATCAGGGTGACCCGCGCCCCCCGTGCCGCCGCCGTACGGGCCAGGGCGTACCCCTGCTTCCCGGAGGAGCGGTTGCCCAGATAGCGCACGGGGTCCAGCGGCTCACGCGTACCGCCCGCGCTGATCACGACATGGCGCCCGGCCAGATCGGGGCGGACCGCCCCGCGCGCCAGCACCCGGCGGCAGACCTCGAAGATCTCGCCCGGGTCGGGCAGCCGGCCCTTGCCGGTGTCGGCCCCGGTCAGCCTGCCCACGGCGGGCTCGATGACGACGGCGCCCCGGCGGCGCAGGGTCGCCACGTTCTCCTGGGTGGCCGGGTGCTCCCACATCTCGGTGTGCATGGCGGGCGCGAAGACGACCGGACAGCGCGCGGTCAGCAGCGTATTGGTGAGCAGGTCGTCGGCGAGGCCGTGCGCCGCCTTCGCCAGCAGGTCGGCGGTGGCCGGGGCGACGATCACCAGCTCGGCGGCCTGGCCGGTCCGTACGTGCGGCACCTCGTGGACATCGGTCCAGACCTCGGTGGACACCGGGTGGCCGGAGAGCGCCGACCAGGTCGCGGCCCCCACGAAGTGGAGCGCCGACCCGGTCGGTACGACCCGTACGTCGTGGCCGGACTCGGTGAGCCGCCGCAGCAGCTCGCACGCCTTGTACGCGGCGATGCCACCCGCGACCCCCAGCACGACCTTCGGCCGGTCCGCCCCGCCCACGCCACTGACCTTCTCCACCACGTCTCCCCTTCGCGAACGAACCCGTGCCGTAACGAACCCGTGCCGTACATCCCCATGACACACCACAGGCCCGGCGGTCGCGCCGCCGGGCCTGTGGTGAAAGTGCGTGTGCCGCCTACTGGGCCGGGCCCTCGATGGCCTCGGAGGTCAGCAGACCCGCGTTGATCTCACGCAGGGCGATCGAGAGCGGCTTCTCGTGGACGTGGGTGTCCACCAGCGGACCGACGTACTCAAGCAGGCCCTCACCGAGCTGCGAGTAGTACGCGTTGATCTGGCGCGCGCGCTTGGCCGCGTAGATCACGAGGCTGTACTTGGAGTCCGTGGCCTCAAGCAGCTCATCGATCGGCGGGTTGATGATGCCCTCGGGCGCGGTGATGGAAGAGGACACTCTCTTGCCTTCCGAAGAAAATTCAGGGAACTACAGAAAATGCTGAAACGCTAATAACGCTGAGTCAAGCAACTGCCATCAAGGCTAGCAGCTCACGCGCCACATCCTCGACGGAGGTGTTGACCAGCGTCGTATCGAACTCCGACTCGGCCGCCAGTTCCACCTTGGCCGCGTCCAGCCGGCGCTCGATCACCTCGGCCGATTCGGTGCCCCGCCCGGTGAGCCGGCGGACCAGCTCGTCCCAGCTCGGGGGGGCCAGGAAGACCAGCCGCGACTCGGGCATCGATTCCTTGACCTGCCGGGCACCCTGGAGATCGATCTCCAGGAGTACGGGCTCACCCGCCGTCAGCCGGTCGAGGACCGCCTGACGCGGGGTGCCGTAGCGATTGCCCGCGAACTCCGCCCATTCCAGCAGCTCGCCGTTGGCGACCAGCTTGTCGAACTCGTCGTCGGAGACGAAGAAGTACTGGACGCCGTGGCGCTCGCCGGGGCGCGGTTTTCTCGTGGTGGCCGACACCGAGAGCCATACCTCGGGGTGGACCTTGCGCATATGGGCGACGACCGTGCTCTTACCGACCCCGGAGGGGCCGGAGAGCACGGTCAGCCGCGGTCGTGCCTCTGCTGCCATGCAGCGATTATCCAGGTTCCCGGGAGTGCCCGGGAACGTCAGGCGGCCTTGCCGCCGAACTCGCGCTCCAGGGACGCGATCTGGTTGGAGCCGAGACCGCGGACGCGGCGGCTTTCGGAAATACCCAGCCGCTCCATGATCTGCTTGGCGCGGACCTTGCCCACGCCGGGCAGCGATTCGAGCAGGGCGGAGACCTTCATCTTCCCGATGACGTCGTTCTCCCGACCCTGCTTGATCACGTCATGAAGGGACGCACCGGAGTGCTTGAGTCGATTCTTGACCTCGGCCCGCTCCCGGCGAGCCGCGGCGGCCTTTTCGAGCGCGGCTGCGCGCTGTTCAGGGGTAAGGGGCGGAAGAGCCACGCCTACGTCACCTCGGATGTCGAACTGTCGGATACGGACCGGTGAGGAAGCTAATCGCCCCACACCCAGGCGAGCAACGGGCAAGGGCTGCACGTTGGCTCTCGACGGAGACTAGCGGCCAAGTCCGCCCGAGTCAGCGAGAACAGACGAAAAGTCCTGGTCAGCATCTACCATCGGTAAGATTTGAGATGTTTTGCCCAAATTTTTGGACAGGATCCCGGACACCCTTGTCCTCACGCGTCGCCGAAAGTCACCCCGTGAGCCTCTTCACTCACCCGCGAGCCCCTTCGCGCCCCCGTCGACCGCCGCCCGTACCTCGTCGGCCAGCCGCAGCGCGGCCTCCCGCAGGGCGCCGGTGTCGGGACCGTGCCGCAGGACGCCCCGGCTGACGCTCGGGACCACGTTGCCGGCCGCCGCGCCGAACACCTGGGGCAGATCGGCCGGGGTCGCGCCCTGCGCGCCGATCCCCGGGGCCAGCAGCGGCCCGTTGATCGCCAGGTCCACGCCCGGCGCGCCGAGCGTCGCGCCGACGACCGCGCCCGCCGAGCCGAGCGGGGCCGCGCCCGCGTTCTCCGCCGCCAGATGGTCGAGCATCACCCGCGCGAGGGACCTGCCGTCCGCCGCCGTGGCGCGCTGCACCTCGGCGCCCTCCGGGTTGGAGGTCAGCGCGAGGACGAAGACCCCCGAGCCGGCAGCAGCCGCCGCGTCCAGCGCCGGGCGCAGCGAGCCGAAGCCGAGGTACGGCGAGAGGGTGACCGCGTCCGAGAAGAGCGGCGACGACGGGTCCAGATAGGCCGCCGCGTACGCGCCCATGGTCGAGCCGATGTCGCCGCGCTTGGCGTCCATCAGGACCAGCGCACCGGCTGCCCGCGCCTCCTCGACGGCCCGTTCCAGTACGGCGATGCCGCGCGACCCGAAGCGCTCGAAGAACGCGGACTGCGGCTTGAGCACGGCCACCCGGTCGGCCAGCGCCTCCACGACCGTACGGGTAAAGCGTTCGAGGCCCGCGATGTCGTCGCCGAGGCCCCAGTCCGTCAGCAGCGAGCTGTGCGGGTCGATGCCGACACAGAGCGGGCCCCGGGTGTCCATGGCGTGGCGCAGGCGGGTGCCGAAGGGGGTCATGAGGTCACCTTCCGGGTGTCCGCGCCGACTGCCTCGGCGAGGGTGCGGTACGGGCTGACCGCCAGGCGCGCGGCGAGCCCCTTGTGCAGGGAGCGGCTCCAGAACGGGCCCTCGTAGACGAAGGCGCTGTAGCCCTGGATCAGGGTGGCGCCCGCGAGGATGCGCTGCCAGGCGTCCTCGGCGTTCTCGATGCCGCCGACCCCGACCAGGGTGATCCGGTCGCCCACGCGCGCGTACAGCCTGCGCAGGACCTCCAGGGAGCGCGCCTTGAGGGGCGCGCCGGACAGTCCGCCGGTCTCGGCCGTCAGGGCGGGGGCGGAGACGAGGCCGAGGGAGGCGCGGGCGATGGTGGTGTTGGTGGCGATGATGCCGTCCAGGCCGAGTTCCACGGCGAGGTCGGCGACGGCGTCGACGTCCTCGTCCGCGAGGTCGGGCGCGATCTTGACGAGGAGCGGGACCCTGCGGTCGGTGACGGTACGGTCGGCGGCTTCCCGTACGGCGGTGAGCAGCGGCCTCAGCTGGTCGACGGCCTGGAGGCTGCGCAGCCCGGGGGTGTTGGGCGAGCTGACGTTGACGACGAGGTAGTCGGCGTGCCGGGCCAGCCGTTCGGTCGACAGGACGTAGTCGCCGACCGCTTCGCTCTCCGGGACGACCTTGGTCTTGCCGATGTTGACGCCGACGGTGGTCCTGAAGACGGCCTTGCGGGCCCCCAGCCGGGCCGCCACGGCCGCGGAGCCCTCGTTGTTGAAGCCCATCCGGTTGATGAGCGCGCGGTCCGCCACGAGCCGGAAGAGCCGCTTGGGCGGGTTGCCGGACTGCGGCTCGCCGGTGACCGTACCGATCTCGATGTGGTCGAAGCCGAGCATGGACAGGCCGTCGATCGCCACGGCGTTCTTGTCGAAGCCCGCGGCGAGCCCGAAGGGCCCGTGCATCCGCAGCCCGAAGGCCTCGGTGCGCAGTTCCCTGTGGCGGGGGGCGAGGGCGGCCGCGACGAAGACGCGCAGAACGGGGATCCGGGCGGCGAGCCGGATCCACCGGAAGGCCAGCCGGTGGGCACGTTCGGCGTCCATCCGCCGGAAGACCAGTCGGAAGAAGAGCTTGTACATGGGGTGTTTTGTCCTCTGGGACCTCATGACGAGGGGGACACCGCATCCGGTGTCCCCCTCGTCGGAGTGATGGAGGCGGACCGGCGCACGGGGGCGGCGTCGCGGGGCCCCATGCGCCGGTCCGTCTTAGTCCTGGCGGGCCGCGGTCAGCCGTTCCGCGTGTTCCTGGAGGGAGCACACGCCCACGTCGCCGTGTTTGAGTGCGTCGATGCCCTGGACGGCGGCGGCCAGCGCCTGGACCGTCGTCAGGCACGGGACGCCGCGCGCCACGGCCGCCGTGCGGATGTCGTAGCCGTCGAGCCGGCCGCCGGTGCCGTACGGCGTGTTGACGATGAGGTCGACCTCTCCGTCGTGGATCAGCTGGACGACGGTCTTCTCGCCGTTCGGGCCCTCGCCCTCGCTCTGCTTGCGTACGACGGCGGCGTTGATGCCGTTGCGCTTGAGGACCTCGGCGGTGCCGGAGGTGGCGAGCAGCTCGAAGCCGTGGCCGACCAGCTCGCGCGCCGGGAAGATCATCGAGCGCTTGTCGCGGTTGGCGACGGAGATGAAGGCGCGTCCCTTGGTGGGCAGCGGCCCGTACGCCCCGGCCTGCGACTTGGCGTACGCCGTGCCGAAGGCGGAGTCGATGCCCATGACCTCGCCGGTGGAGCGCATCTCCGGGCCGAGGACGGTGTCCACCCCGCGGCCGTGGATGTCGCGGAAGCGCGACCACGGCATCACGGCCTCCTTGACGGAGATCGGCGCGTCCAGCGGCAGGGTGCCGCCGTCGCCCTGGGCCGGCAGCAGCCCCTCCGCGCGCAGCTCCGCGACGGTGGCGCCGAGCGAGATCCGGGCGGCGGCCTTGGCCAGCGGTACGGCGGTCGCCTTGGAGGTGAAGGGGACCGTACGGGAGGCGCGCGGGTTGGCCTCCAGGACGTACAGGATGTCACCGGCCATCGCGAACTGGATGTTGATCAGCCCGCGGACGCCGACCCCGCGCGCGATGGCCTCGGTGGAGGCGCGCAGCCGCTTGATGTCGAAGCCGCCCAGGGTGATCGGGGGCAGGGCGCACGCCGAGTCACCGGAGTGGATACCGGCCTCCTCGATGTGCTCCATGACGCCGCCGAGGTACAGCTCGGTGCCGTCGTAGAGCGCGTCCACGTCGATCTCGATGGCGTCGTCGAGGAAGCGGTCCACCAGGACCGGCCGGGTGGGGCTGATCTCGGTGGACTCGGCGATGTACGAGGAGAGCCGGGTCTCCTCGTACACGATCTCCATCCCGCGTCCGCCGAGGACGTACGACGGGCGGACGAGGACGGGGTAGCCGATCTCGTCGGCGATGGCCTTGGCCTCGGCGAAGGTGGTGGCGGTGCCGTGCTTGGGCGCGGGCAGCCCGGCCTCGGCGAGGACCCGGCCGAAGGCGCCGCGGTCCTCGGCGGCGTGGATCGCCTCGGGGGGCGTGCCGACGACCGGTACGCCGTTGTCCTTGAGCGCCTGGGCGAGGCCCAGCGGGGTCTGGCCGCCGAGCTGGACGATGACCCCGGCGATCGGGCCCGCCAGGGTCTCGGCGTGCACGATCTCCAGGACGTCCTCCAGGGTGAGCGGCTCGAAGTAGAGCCGGTCGGAGGTGTCGTAGTCGGTGGAGACGGTCTCCGGGTTGCAGTTGACCATCACCGTCTCGTAGCCCGCGTCGCTGAGCGCGAAGGAGGCGTGGACGCAGGAGTAGTCGAACTCGATGCCCTGGCCGATCCGGTTGGGCCCGGAGCCCAGGATGATCACCGCGGGCTTCTCGCGCGGGGCGACCTCGCTCTCCTCGTCGTACGAGGAGTAGAAGTACGGCGTCTTCGCCGCGAACTCGGCGGCGCAGGTGTCCACCGTCTTGTAGACGGGCCGGATGCCCAGCGCGTGCCGTACCTCGCGTACGACGTCCTCGCGCAGCCCGCGGATCCCGGCGATCTGCGCGTCCGAGAAGCCGTGCCGCTTGGCCTCGGCGAGCAGCTCGGGGTCGAGCTTGTCGGCGGCGGCCAGCTCGTCCGCGTACTCCTTGATCAGGAACAGCTGGTCGACGAACCACGGGTCGATCTTCGTGGCGTCGAAGACCTCCTCGGGGGTGGCCCCGGCGCGCATCGCCTGCATGACGGTGTTGATCCGGCCGTCGGTGGGGACCTTGGCGGTCTCCAGCAGCGCGTCCTTGGCCCCGGGGTCGCCCGTGAAGGTGAACTGGCTGCCGGCCTTCTCCAGCGAGCGCAGGGCCTTCTGGAGCGCCTCGGTGAAGTTGCGGCCGATGGCCATGGCCTCGCCGACCGACTTCATGGTGGTGGTGAGGCTGGCGTCGGCGGCCGGGAACTTCTCGAAGGCGAAGCGCGGCACCTTGACGACGACGTAGTCGAGGGTGGGCTCGAAGGAGGCCGGGGTCTTCTCGGTGATGTCGTTGGGGATCTCGTCCAGCGTGTAGCCGACCGCGAGCCTGGCGGCGATCTTGGCGATCGGGAAGCCGGTGGCCTTGGAGGCGAGCGCGGAGGAGCGGGAGACGCGCGGATTCATCTCGATGACGATGACGCGGCCGTCGTCGGGGTTGATCGCGAACTGGATGTTGCAGCCGCCGGTGTCGACGCCGACCTCGCGGATGACGGCGATGCCGACGTCCCGCAGGATCTGGTACTCCCGGTCGGTGAGCGTCATGGCGGGGGCGACGGTGATCGAGTCGCCGGTGTGCACGCCCATCGGGTCGAAGTTCTCGATGGAGCAGACGACCACGACGTTGTCGTGCTTGTCGCGCATCAGCTCCAGCTCGTACTCCTTCCAGCCGAGGATGGACTCCTCCAGGAGCACCTCGGTGGTCGGGGAGAGCATCAGGCCCTGTCCGGCGATCCGGCGCAGGTCCTCCTCGTTGTGGGCGAAACCGGAGCCGGCGCCGCCCATGGTGAAGGAGGGACGTACGACGACGGGGTAGCCGCCGAGCGTCTCGACACCGCCCAGGACGTCGTCCATGGTGTGGCAGATGACCGAGCGGGCGGACTCGCCGTGGCCGATCTTCGCGTGGACGGCCCTGACGACCTCCTTGAAGAGATCGCGGTCCTCGCCCTTGTTGATCGCCTCGACATTGGCGCCGATCAGCTCGACGCCGTACTTGTCGAGGGTGCCCGACTCGTGGAGCGAGATCGCGGTGTTGAGCGCGGTCTGGCCACCGAGGGTGGGCAGCAGCGCGTCGGGGCGCTCCTTGGCGATGATCTTCTCGACGAACTCGGGGGTGATCGGCTCGACGTAGGTGGCGTCGGCGATCTCCGGGTCGGTCATGATCGTGGCCGGATTGGAGTTGACCAGGATGACGCGCAGGCCCTCGGACCTGAGGACGCGGCAGGCCTGGGTCCCGGAGTAGTCGAATTCAGCGGCCTGGCCGATGACGATCGGTCCTGAACCGATGACCAGGACGGACTGGATATCGGTGCGCTTAGGCACGCTGGTCCTCCATAAGCTGTACGAAGCGGTCGAAGAGGTACGCGGCGTCGTGCGGGCCCGCGGCCGCCTCGGGGTGGTACTGGACGCTGAAGACCGGCCGGTCGAGCAGCCGCAGCCCCTCCACCACCTGGTCGTTGAGGCAGACGTGGGAGACCTCGGCGCGGCCGTAGGGGGTGTCGGAGACCCGGTCGAGCGGGGCGTCGACGGCGAATCCGTGGTTGTGCGCGGTGACCTCGACCTTTCCCCAATTGCCGTCGGCGTCTCGTTCCTGCACCGGCTGATTGATACCGCGGTGGCCGTACTTCAGCTTGTACGTGCCGAAGCCGAGCGCCCGCCCGAGCAGCTGGTTTCCGAAGCAGATCCCGAAGAGCGGGGTGCCGCGCTCCAGGACGCCCTTGACGACGGTGAGGTCGGCGGTGGCGGGGTCGCCGGGGCCGTTGGAGAGGAAGACCCCGTCGGGGGCGGTCGCGTACACCTCGTCGAGGGTGGCGGTCGCGGGCAGGACGTGCACCTCGATGCCGCGCTCGGCCATCCGGTGCGGGGTCATGCCCTTGATGCCCAGGTCGAGGGCGGCGACGGTGAACTTCTTGGCGCCGATCGCGGGGACGACGTACGCCTCGGTGGTCGAGACCTCGGCGGAGAGGTCGGCGCCGGCCATCTCGGGGGCCTGCTGGACCCGGGCGAGCAGGGTCGCCGGGTCGGCCAGCGACGCGCCGGAGAAGATCCCGACGCGCATCGCGCCGCGCTCGCGCAGATGGCGGGTGAGCGCGCGGGTGTCGATGCCGCTGATGCCGACGACGCCCTGGGCGACGAGTTCGTCGTCGAGCGACCGGCGCGAGCGCCAGTTGGACGGGGTGCGGGCGGGGTCGCGTACGACATAGCCGGAGACCCAGATCCGCCGGGACTCGGCGTCCTCGTCGTTGACGCCGGTGTTGCCGATGTGCGGGGCGGTCATCACGACGACCTGGCGGTGGTAGGAGGGGTCGGTGAGGGTCTCCTGGTAGCCGGTCATGCCGGTGGAGAACACCGCCTCGCCGAAGGTCTCCCCCACGGCCCCGTAGGCACGGCCGCGGAAGCTGCGGCCGTCCTCCAGGACGAGTACGGCGGGAGACGCCTTGGGGCGGGCGGTTCCCCGGGTGGAGGTGGTCATCGTGCGGGGCCTTCCGTCGTGATCAAGTGGTTCATGGAGTTGATGGCGTCGGCCCAGGCGGCGTGGTCGGCCGAGCGGTCCGCGCGGAAGCCCGAGTCGATCAGCTTGTCGCCGTGGCGCCAGGTGACGATCAGCAGACCGCCCTCGGCCAGGACCTTGCCCGCGATGCCCTTGTCGAGCCGGGCCTCGCTCAGCTGTCCGGCCGGGACGAAGAAGTCGTTCGCCCCGGGGCGTACCACGTCCAGTCCGGCGTCGGTGAGCGTCAGCTGCACCCGGCTGCGGGCACCGAGGCCATGGGCGACGATCCGGTCGAGCCACTGCCCGGCGGTCGTGGAGCCGTGGTACCGGCCGGTGAGGAGGGGCAGCTTCGGCGCGCCGGGGTCCTCGGGAGCGGTGGGCAGCTCCGGCAGGTCCGACTGGAGACTGCCGCGCCATTTCCAGCCCTGGCGCATCAGCCAGTAGACGAACACGACGAAGAGCAGCAGACCGACGACCCAGCCGATCCTGGCCGCCCAGTCCGTCACGTCCGCCGATTTCTGTTCGGCGGCCAGCGGAAGGAAGAACTTCGCGCTTGTCACCTGTGTCACTTCACTCACACCAGATTCCCGTCGATGACCGTGGCCCGGCCCCGCAGGAAGGTGTGGGTCACACGTCCCGGCAGCTCACGGCCCTCGTACGGGGTGTTGCGGCTGCGGGAGGCGAAGCCCGCGGGGTCCACTGCACCACGGTATGCCGGATCGACCAGGGTGAGGTTGGCGGGCTCGCCTGCCGAGACGGGACGGCCGTGGCCGTCGAGCCGGCCGATGCGCGCCGGGCGGACCGACATCCGGTCCGCGACGCCCGCCCAGTCCAGCAGTCCGGTGTCGACCATCGTCTCCTGGACCACCGACAGAGCGGTCTCCAGCCCCACCATGCCCATGGCGGCGGCGGCCCACTCGCAGTCCTTGTCCTCGTGCGGGTGGGGCGCGTGGTCGGTGGCCACGCAGTCGATCGTGCCGTCCGCCAGGGCCGCGCGCAGGGCCAGCACATCGGCCTCGGTGCGCAGCGGCGGGTTCACCTTGTAGACCGGGTTGTACGACCGGACCAGCTCGTCGGTGAGCAGGAGGTGGTGCGGGGTGACCTCGGCGGTGACGTTCCAGCCCTTGGACTTCGCCCAGCGGACCAGGTCGACCGAGCCCGCCGTGGAGAGATGGCAGATATGGACGCGGGAGCCGACGTGGGCGGCCAGCAGCACATCGCGGGCGATGATCGACTCCTCGGCCACCGCGGGCCAGCCGCCGAGCCCCAGCTCGGCCGAGACGACGCCCTCGTTCATCTGGGCGCCCTCGGTGAGCCTCGGCTCCTGGGCGTGCTGGGCGACGACGCCGTCGAAGGCCTTCACGTACTCCAGCGCCCGGCGCATGATCACCGCGTCGTCGACGCACTTGCCGTCGTCGGAGAAGACGCGCACGTTCGCGGCGGAGTCGTGCATGGCGCCCAGCTCGGCGAGCTGCTTGCCCTCCAGCCCGACGGTGACGGCGCCGATCGGCTGGACGTCGCAGTAGCCGGACTCCCGGCCGAGCCGCCAGACCTGTTCGACCACTCCGGCGGTGTCGGCGACGGGGAAGGTGTTGGCCATGGCGTGGACGGCGGTGAAGCCGCCCACGGCGGCGGCCTTCGTGCCGGTCAGAACGGTCTCGGAGTCCTCGCGGCCGGGCTCGCGCAGATGGGTGTGCAGATCGACCAGGCCGGGCAGCAGGATCAGGCCGGCCGCCTCGACGACGGTGGCGCCGTCGGCCGTCAGGCCCGTACCCACCGCTTCGATGGTCTCGCCGTCGATCAGTACGTCCCGTGCCTCGCCGCCGAGGATCTTCGCGCCCCGGATCAGGATCTTGCTCATGATTACTTGCTCTCCTCGGTACGGGACGTGGTGACGGCGGGCTCGTTGCCGCCCAGCAGCAGATAGAGCACGGCCATCCGGATCGACACCCCGTTGGCGACCTGCTCGACGGCCGTGCAGCGGTCGGAGTCGGCGACCTCGGCGGTGATCTCCATGCCGCGGTTCATCGGGCCGGGGTGCATCACGACGGACGTCTCGGGCATCCGTCCCATGCGGTCGCCGTTGAGGCCGTAGCGGCGGGAGTACTCGCGCTCGGTCGGGAAGAACGCGGCGTTCATCCGTTCGCGCTGGACCCGCAGCATCATCACGGCGTCGGAGCCGGGCAGGACCCGGTCGAGATCGTAGCTGACCTCGCACGGCCACTTCTCGACCCCGATGGGGACGAGGGTGGGCGGGGCGACCAGGGTGACCTGGGCGCCGAGGGTGTGCAGCAGCAGGACGTTGGAGCGGGCGACCCGGCTGTGCAGCACGTCGCCGACGATCGTGACCCGCCGGCCCTCCAGATCGCGCCCGATGCCCGCGTCCGCGCCGACCAGCCGGCGGCGCAGGGTGAAGGCATCGAGCAGCGCCTGGGTCGGGTGCTCGTGGGTGCCGTCACCCGCGTTGACGACGGCGCCGTCGATCCAGCCGGAGGTGGCGAGCCGGTAGGGCGCCCCGGAGGCGCCGTGCCGGATGACGACGGCGTCCGCGCCCATCGCCTCCAGGGTCAGGGCGGTGTCCTTGAGCGACTCGCCCTTGGAGACGGACGAGCCCTTGGCGGAGAAGTTGATGACATCGGCCGACAGCCGCTTGGCGGCGGCCTCGAAGGAGATGCGGGTGCGGGTCGAGTCCTCGAAGAAGAGGTTGACGACCGTACGGCCGCGCAGGGTCGGCAGCTTCTTGATGGGCCGGTCGGCGACCCGGGCCATCTCCTCGGCGGTGTCGAGGATCAGCACGGCCTCGTCACGGCTGAGGTCGCCTGCGGAGATGAGGTGGCCGGGTGTACGGGGGCTTGCCCCGGGGAGACGCAGCATCGGGAGAGTGCTCCGGTGTGTGGGATGTGCGGGCGTGCGGGCGCACGGACGCATCCGTTACGGGACGGCGGCGGGGGAGCGGGTCGGTGCGCTACCGCTCGCCGGGCCGCTGGAGGCCGAGCAGCACGGTGTCCCGGCCGTCCTCCTCGGCGAGCTGGACCTTGACGGTCTCCCGCAGGGAGGTGGGGAGGTTCTTGCCGACGTAGTCGGCGCGGATCGGCAGCTCGCGGTGGCCCCGGTCGACGAGGACCGCGAGCTGTACGGCCCGGGGGCGCCCGATGTCGCCGAGCGCGTCCAGGGCGGCGCGGATCGTACGGCCGGAGAAGAGCACGTCGTCGACGAGGATGACGAGCCTGCCGTCGATGCCGTCGCCGGGGATGTCGGTGCGGGCCAGCGCGCGGGCGGGCCGCAGCCGCAGGTCGTCGCGGTACATGGTGATGTCGAGGGAGCCGACCGGGATGACGCGCCCGGTGATCCCCGCGAGCTTTTCGGCCAGTCTGCGGGCCAGGAAGACGCCCCGGGTCGGAATGCCGAGGAGCACCACGTCGTCGGCGCCCTTGGCGCGTTCGACGATCTCGTGGGCGATACGGGTCAGGACCCGCGCGATGTCGGGGGCCTCCAGGACGGCGCGTGCCGCGCCGCCGGGGTCATCCGTGGTGCTGGGGCTGTCGGGGGTACCGCTGGTGTCCATAGAAAACGGACCTCCTTCTCCGCCTCACGGGACGGATCTTAAAGGACGTCGAAAAATGCCGGAATGCTGAAATTACGCCACCCAGGCTAGCAGGACGTCCGCGCCCCTCCCGGCCCCACCCCCCACCGGAGCGCGGTACACAGGGCGGTACGGAGCCGGATGTGGACCTTTCCACTCTCGTTCGGCTTGACGCATCCAAGTAACGCTGCGTAACCTCACAGTGAGTTACCAGACTTCGTCCGGGGAGCTATATGTCCAGCGAATACGCAAAGCAGCTCGGGGCCAAACTCCGTGCCATCCGCACCCAGCAGGGCCTCTCGCTCCATGGCGTGGAGGAGAAGTCCCAGGGCCGTTGGAAGGCCGTGGTGGTCGGTTCGTACGAGCGCGGGGACCGTGCGGTCACGGTGCAGCGCCTCGCCGAGCTGGCTGATTTCTATGGGGTCCCGGTGCAGGAGCTGCTTCCCGGCACCACGCCCGGCGGAGCAGCCGAGCCGCCGCCGAAGCTCGTCCTCGACCTGGAGCGGCTCGCCCATGTGCCGCAGGAGAAGGCAGGCCCCCTCCAGCGCTACGCGGCGACGATCCAGAGCCAGCGCGGCGACTACAACGGGAAGGTGCTGTCGATCCGCCAGGACGATCTGCGCACGCTGGCGGTCATCTATGACCAGTCGCCGTCGGTCCTGACCGAACAGCTCATCAGCTGGGGTGTCCTGGACGCGGACGCGCGGCGCGCCGTCGCCCACGACGAGGGCTGAGCCGGGCCCGGATCAGCAGAAACGTCACCTCCGGAGGGCGGATCCGTCGTTGGACGGGTCCGCCCTCCGGCGCTGTGTCCTCACGTTCCCCCGGGCGGGCCGGGACCGGTCCGCCCGGGGGAACGTGAGGACAGAACACTCAGAACCTGTCAGACGCTCTCGTCGCGGCGCAGGCTCGGCTTGAGGCTCTTGAAGCGGCCCAGCAGGCCGTTGACGAAGGCAGGGGAGTCATCGGTGGAGAACTCCTTGGCGAGCTGTACCGCCTCGTCGATCGCCACCGCGTCCGGGGTCCCGTCCTCCCACACCAGCTCGTACGTGCCGAGCCGCACGATGTTCCGGTCGGCGACGGGCATCCGGTCGAGATCCCAGTCCGTCGCATAGGTGGAGATCAGCTCGTCGATACGGTTCGCGTACTCCGCGTACCCCTCGACCAGCACCATCGTGAACTCACCGACGGGCGGCTGGCGGTCGTCGCTCCGCGAGTGCCGAATCCAGTCCGCGAGAACCGTCTCCACGGACTCCCCGCGCTGGTCTGCCTCGAAGAGGATCTGGAAGGCGCGCTTGCGGGCCTTGCTCCGGGCAGCCACGGTTAGCTGTTCACCCGGCCGAGGTAATCGCCGGTGCGGGTGTCGACCTTGATCTTCTCGCCGGTGGTGATGAAGAGCGGGACGCCGATCTCGTAACCGGTCTCCAGCGTGGCCGGCTTGGTGCCGCCGGTCGAACGGTCGCCCTGGACGCCGGGGTCGGTCTGCTGGATGGTCAGCTCGACGGCGGCGGGCAGCTCGACGTAGAGAACCTCGCCCTCGTGCGTGGCGACGCTGGCCTTGAAGCCCTCGATCAGATAGTTGGCGGCGTCGCCGACTGCCTTGCGGTCGACCATGAGCTGGTCGTACGTCTCCATGTCCATGAAGACGTAGTACTCGCCGTCCATGTACGAGAACTGCATGTCACGGCGGTCGACGGTGGCCGTCTCGACCTTCACACCGGCGTTGAAGGTCTTGTCGACGACCTTGCCGGAGAGCACGTTCTTCAGCTTGGTACGCACAAAGGCCGGGCCCTTGCCGGGCTTGACGTGCTGGAACTCGACGACGGACCAGAGCTGGCCCCCGTCGAGCTTGAGTACCAGGCCGTTCTTGAGGTCGTTCGTGGAAGCCACGGTTGCGGAATCTCCTGGACTGAATGCTGGCGGACGACCGAGGGTGCGCGCTAGAGCGCGAGCAGTTCCTTGGTCGTGATGGTGAGTAGCTCGGGTCCGCCGTCCGCCTCGGGGCGGACGACGAGCGTGTCATCGATCCGGACACCGCCCCGGCCCGGGAGGTGGACCCCCGGTCCGACGGTGACCGGCACACAAGCGTCCAGTTTACCCATGGCGGCGGGGGCGAGCTGCGGGTCCTCGTCGATTTCGAGTCCGACACCGTGTCCGGTACGGGGGGCGAGCCCTCCGCCGTGCCCGGCGGCCTCCAGCGGCTGCCGGGCCGCGCGGTCCACCTCGCGGTAGCCGGCGCTCGGCACACAGGCCTCCCGACCTGCCCGTTGTGCCGCGAAGACCAGTTCGTACAGCTCGATCTGCCAGTCGGCGGGGGACGTTCCGATGACAAACGTACGGCCGATCAGACAGCGGTATCCGTGGTAGTCGGCGCCCAGCCCCACGGAGAGGAAATCACCCTCCTCCACCCGCCGGTCCGAGGGCCGGTGGCCGCGGCGGCCCGCGTGGGGTCCGGTGGCGACGGTCGTCGGGAACGCGGGTCCGTCCGCGCCGTGGTCGACGAGCCGGCGTTCCAGCTCCAGCGCCAGATGGCGTTCCGTGCGGCCCACCAGGATCGATTCGAGGAGTTCGCCGAGCGCCTGGTCGGCGATCTCCGCCGCGATCCGCAGACAGGCGATCTCCTCCTCGTCCTTGACGATCCGCAGCTGCTCCACGGTGCCGCCCAGGTCCATGAGCCGCGCCCGGGGCGCGACCGAGCCGACCGCCCGGTGCCTGGCGACGGTCAGATGGTGTTCCTCGACCGCCAGCGAATCGGCCCCGGCGGGCAGCAGCCCGGCCGCCGCGACGGCGGGGTCCCCACTGGGGGTGGGGAGCACGGAGATCCGCAACTGTCCGTCCAGGCGCCCGGCCGGCTCGTCCCCGGCGGTACGCGGGCAGAGCAGCGTGTCCGTGTCCTTGTCCCGTCCCAGCAGGAGGACGGCGCCCGGCGGCGCTCCGCCCGCGAGATAGCGGACGTTGGCGGGGCAGGAGACCAGGGCCGCCGCGCTGCCCGCCGCGGTGTACCGGTCACGCAGCCGCGCGCGGCGGGCCGCATAGACGTCAGACATGACCCGATCGTATGAGCGGACTCGTCATACGGCCGGTTGAACGCGTCCGAACAGGGGGCAGCCCCGCGTCCGGACCAGGGACCGCCCGGCGCCCGGTGCGGGGGTCACGCCCGCCGGTCGGTGCGGGGCCACGCCCGCCGGTCGGTCACCAGTTCGGCGGGGAGGCCAGCGAGCGGGCCAGGACGTCGTCCAGGACCCTGGCCGTGGTCTCCACGTCGTACGCGGAGTTGTCGATGATCGGCAGCCCCGAGCCGTACCAGCCCGCCATCCGGCCGTGGATCCCGGCGACCTCCTCGTCGGCCAGCCGGCGGTTGCCGCTGCGCTCCGCGTTGCGCTCCAGCACGATCTCCAGCCCGGGGAGCAGCACGACCGGCAGCAGCCCGGGGCCCACATGGCGCTTCCAGCCGCCGAGCCCGACGACCGGGCGGTCGGGGAAGACCGCGTCGTCCAGGATGCAGGAGATGCCGTTGGCCAGGAAGTTGCGCGCGGCGAAGCCGCAGGTGCGGCGGGCCAGCCGGTACTGCGCCTCGGAGTGGTCGTTCCAGCCGCTCTGCGGGTCGGCGAAGCCGGCCCTGACCCATTCGCGGACGTCGTCGAGGCTGATGTGCGCGGTGGGCACCCGGCGGCTGTTCGCCCAGTGGCGCGCCACGGTGGTCTTGCCCGCACCGGCCGGACCGATCAGCAGTACGGCGAGTGTCGCGCTGCCCGTGCCGCTCTCGGCGGGCGGCGGCGCGGGGACCGGCACCGGGCCGCCGGGCGGCAGCCGTACATGCCCGGTCGCGTCCTGCGGCGGCACCGACGGCGGCGGGGGCACCTGCGGCAGGGGGGCGTGCGGCTGTCCGGGAACCGGCGCTCCGGGCCAGCCCGGGGCGGGCCGCTGCCCCTGGCCGGGCTGCGCCCATCCGCCGGTTCCGTGCCCCGGTCCCGGGTGAGGCAGCGGAACCCCCGCTGAGTGCTGCATCCGGTGCCACTCCGTCTCGTACGACTGACGCTGATCGGCGATAGGCCGTCGGTACCGAACGGTACCGCCCCCGGCCGCCTCGGAGTCCGTCGGGTGACAGGCCCTCCGTGGGAACGGCCGGGGTACGCCCAAGGTGCCCCGTCAGCCGGTGAGTTCCTCCGCGAGAGACCTCAACGCGAGCCGGTACGAGCCGATGCCGAACCCCGCGACCGTCCCACTGGCGACCGCCGCGACCACCGAGGTGTGCCGGAACTCCTCGCGCGCGTACGGGTTCGAGAGGTGCACCTCAATCAGCGGGGCGGTGCGCTGCGCCGCCGCGTCCCGCATCGCGTACGAGTAGTGGGTGAACGCGCCGGGGTTGAGCACCACCGGAATCCGGCCGTCCGCCGCCTCGTGGAGCCAGCGGATCAGCTCGCCCTCGTCGTTCGTCTCGCGTACGTCGACATCGAGGCCCAGCTCCTCGCCGAGCGCGCGGCAGGTCTCCACCAGACCGGCGTACGAGGTCGTGCCGTAGACATCGGGCTCGCGCGAGCCGAGACGCCCCAGGTTGGGCCCGTTGAGCACGAGGACCCGTCGGGTCACGCCGACACCTCCCCGTACGCGGCGAGCAGCACCGCCGGGTCGGGTCCCTCCAGCACGGTCGGCTTGGCCAGACCGTCCAGCACGATGAAGCGCAGCAGGTCGCCGCGGGACTTCTTGTCGACCTTCATGGTCTCCAGCAGCTTGGGCCACTGGTCGCCGCGGTAGGTCAGCGGCAGTCCGACCGACTCCAGTACGGAACGGTGCCGGTCGGCGGTCGCGTCGTCGAGCCGGCCGGCGAGCCGGCCCAGTTCGGCGGCGAAGACCATGCCGACCGAGACGGCCGCGCCGTGCCGCCACTTGTAGCGCTCGTTCTTCTCGATGGCGTGCGCGAGGGTGTGGCCGTAGTTGAGGATCTCGCGGAGCCCGGACTCCTTGAGGTCGTTGGAGACAACCTCGGCCTTGACCCGGATCGACCGCTCGATCAGCTCGGCGGTGTGCGGCCCGGCGGGCGTACGCGCGCCCTGCGGGTCGGACTCGACCAGTTCGAGGATGGCCGGGTCGGCGATGAAGCCCGCCTTGATGATCTCGGCCATGCCGCTGACGTAGTCGTGGACACCGAGCGAGTCCAGCGCGGCGAGGTCGCAGAGCACCCCGGCGGGCGGGTGGAAGGCCCCGACGAGGTTCTTGCCCTCGGCGGTGTTGATCCCGGTCTTGCCGCCCACCGCCGCGTCGACCATGGCGAGCACGGTCGTCGGTACGGCGATCCAGCGCACCCCGCGCAGCCAGGTCGCCGCGACGAACCCGGCCAGGTCGGTGGTGGCGCCGCCGCCGACGCCGACGATCACATCGGTACGGGTGAAGCCGGTCTGGCCCAGCGCCTTCCAGCAGTACGCCGCGACCTCGACGGTCTTGGCCTCCTCGGCGTTGGGCACCTGGATCGCGACGGCCTCGTACCCCTGGTCGGCGAGGTCCTGCCGCAGGGTCTCGCCCGTGCCCGCGAGCGCCTCCGGGTGCAGGACCGCGACGCGCTTGGCGCGGGGGCCGATGAGCGCGGGCAGTTCGCCGAGCAGTTGCCGGCCGACCAGCACCTCGTACGGGTCGTGTCCGGCGGAACCGCCGACCTGGATACGGGTGACTGTCTGCTCCGTCATGCCTGCTTCTCCTTGCCGGGCTTCTCTTCGGCGGGAACGCGCTCTTCCACGGGGACGTGCTCCTCCGCCGGGAGGCGCTGGAGCCCCAGGGCGTCGAGGACGGTGTCCGTGATCTCTTCCGGTGTGCGGTCGTCGGTGGCGATCACGACTCTGGCGACATCGGTGTAGAGCTGCCGGCGCCCCTCCATCAGCAGCTTCCACTGCTGGCGGGGGTTGATCGCCAGCAGCGGGCGGGCCGTATTCAGTCCGGTCCGCTTGGCCGCCTCGTTGACCTCCATCGACAGATAGACGACGGGCAGCCCGGCCAGCTCCTGCCGGGTGGTCTCGTCGAGGATCGCCCCGCCGCCGAGCGCCAGCACGCCCGTGTGCTCGGCGAGCGCGAGCCGTACCGCCTCGCGCTCCAGCCGCCGGAAGCGCTCCTCGCCCTCGTCGACGAAGATCTCCGCGATCGACCGGCCCTGGGCCGCGACGATATCGGCGTCGGTGTCCCGGAAGGCCGCGCCGAGCCGCCCGGCGACCAGCTCACCGACGGTGGTCTTGCCGACGCCCATGGGGCCGACCAGCACCACTGCGGGGGCGCTCATCGGATCTGGAGGTTGTCGAGGAACGAGCGGACGTTGCGCCGGGTCTCCGGGACGCTGTCGCCGCCGAACTTCTCGGCGACGGCGTCCGCGAGGGTCAGCGCGACCATGGCCTCCGCGACGATGCCGGCGGCCGGCACCGCGCAGACGTCGGAGCGCTGGTGGTGCGCCGTGGTGGCCTCGCCGGTGACCACGTCGACGGTGGCCAGCGCGCGCGGCACGGTGGCGATGGGCTTCATCGCGGCCCGGACCCGCAGCACCTCACCCGTCGTCAGCCCGCCCTCGGTGCCGCCGGAGCGGCCGGTGGCGCGCCGGAGGCCGTCGTCCGTCTTCACGATCTCGTCGTGCGCCTGCGATCCAGGCACCCGGGCGAGCCCGAAGCCGTCGCCGACCTCGACGCCCTTGATGGCCTGGATGCCCATCAGCGCGGCGGCGAGCCGCGCGTCGAGCCGCCGGTCCCAGTGGACGTGCGAGCCGAGCCCGACCGGCACGCCGTACGCCAGGACCTCGACGACCCCGCCGAGGGTGTCGCCGTCCTTGTGGGCCTGGTCGATCTCCGCGACCATCGCCTCGCTCGCGGCCGCGTCCAGACAGCGCACCGGGTCCGCGTCCAGCCTCGCCACATCGGCGGGGGTCGGGTACACCCCGTACGGGGCCTTCGCCGCGGCCAGCTCGACGACATGGGAGACGATCTCGATCCCGGCCGTCTCCTTCAGGTACGAACGCGCCACGGCGCCCAGCGCCACCCGCGCCGCGGTCTCCCGCGCGCTGGCCCGCTCCAGCACCGGCCGGGCCTCGTCGAAGCCGTACTTCTGCATCCCGGCGAGGTCGGCGTGGCCGGGCCTGGGCCGGGTCAGCGGCGCGTTGCGCGCCAGCGCGGCCAGCACGTCGGGCTCCACCGGGTCGGCCGCCATGACCTGGTCCCACTTGGGCCACTCCGTGTTGCCCACCATGATCGCGACCGGCGACCCCATGGTCAGCCCGTGCCGTACCCCGCCGAGGAAGGTCACCTCGTCCTGCTCGAACTTCATCCGGGCACCGCGACCGTAGCCAAGGCGCCGCCGGGCCAGGTGGTCCGCCACCATCTCCGTGGTGATGGGCACACCGGCGGGAAGACCCTCCAGCGTCGCCACGAGTGCGGGGCCGTGCGACTCCCCCGCGGTCAGCCAGCGCAACCTGCTCAACGGTGCTCCCTCATCTTCGCGCCTGGAACTGCTAGCGGCACGACCGGGTGCGGCCCTGGCCCGCCGTGGCCGATTCTCCCACGTCACCGGGGAGGCAGGTCCATCCGTCCGGGGAGCGGGACGGATCGGCCCGGGGCGCGACCGGCCGCAGCGCACCACGGGCCCCACCGGTATCAGCTGTCGCCACCGTGGCGGACAGCGCGCGGGAGAGTCCGGGTTGCGGGCCGAATCACCGCTGGTTCACGGCCGGTTCATGGCCGGATCTGTTCCGTGTGTCCGAAGAGCGCGCCCGCGCCCGCCTCCCGCATCGCGCGCAGCGGCGCGGGCGACACCCCCGTCATCAGCCCGACCTGAAGCGCCGCCTGGTGGACGAGCAGGTCGAACCCGCTCACCAGGGCCCCCCCGCGCTCGGACCAGGCCGCGGCCAGCGGCGTCGGCCAGGGGTCGTACAGCACGTCGAAGAGCGTGCCGGGAGCGGCGGGGACGCGCGCGGCCAGCGCGTCGGTGGTGCCCGCCGGGGTCGTGGCGATGACCAGCGGCGCCCCGAAGGCCCCGGCCGCGTCCGCCCAGTCGGCGGTACGCAGGTCGACGCCGAGCCGCTCGCCCCAGCCGCGCATCTCGGCGGCGCGGGCTCCGCTGCGTACGTACACGGTGACCGGGCCCGTACAGATATGGGAGAGCGCGGCCAGCGCGGACGACGCGGTGGCGCCCGCGCCGAGGATCGTCGCGGAGGCGACCTTGTCCACCCCACGCTCGCGCAGGGCTGCGATCATCCCGGGGATGTCGGTGTTGTCGCCGGTCCTGCGGCCGCCGTCGCCGAACACGACCGTGTTGACGGCCTCGACCGAGGCGGCGGCCTCGGTGACCTCGTCGAGCAGCGGGATGACCGCGCGCTTGAGCGGCATGGTCAGCGAGAGCCCGGCCCAGGAGGCGTCGCCCGCGAGCCCCTCGAAGAAACCGGGCAGCCCGGCCTCGTCCACCTCGAAGCGGTCGTACGACCAGTGCTCCAGGCCGAGTTCCCGGTACGCGGCACGGTGCAGCACGGGGGAAAGAGAATGAGCGATGGGCGATCCGAGGACCGCCGCCCGCCTTGTTCGACTCACTGTTTGTTGTTTTCCTTCTCGTACTCCCGGCGGTTCTCCTCGTGCTCCGCGTTGGTGACGGAGAAGAGCGTCTTGTCCTCGGTCACCGAGACGAAGTAGTACCACGGGCCGGGCGTCGGATTGAGCGCCGAGTGCAGGGCATCGTCCCCGGGGTTCGAAATGGGCCCGGGAGGGAGACCCTTTATGTTGTACGTGTTGTACGGGTCGATAATTGTCCGCAGATTGTCGACCGAGCCGATCTGCAGCTTGCTCTCGCCCTTGAGGTAGTTGACCGTGGAGTCGAATTCGAGGCGTCCGACCGTTTCCATGTTGTCCGGCTTCAGGCGGTTGTACACCACACGCGCGACCTTGTCGAAGTCGTGCTTGTACTTCCCCTCCTTCTGCACGAGGCTCGCGACGGTGATCACCTGGAGAGGCGAGGAGAGGCCGAGCTTTCGCGCCTGGGCGGCCAGATCCTGCTTGTCGTATTCGCTGTTGGCCCGCGCGACCATCTTCTTGAGGATGGCCTCCGGTTTCATTCCCTTGGCGACGGGATAGCTCGCCGGGAAGAGGAAGCCCTCCAGCGGATCCTTTATTTCCTTGTCGCCGGGCTTCGGCGCCCAGTCCGGCAGACCGAGTTTGTTCGCCTGCGACTTGGCGATCGACGCGGTCTCGCCGTCCTTGATGTCGAGACGCTTGTCGATCAGCTTGTAGATATCCGAATTGCGCGTGCCCTCGGGGATGATTAAAGCGTTGCGGCTGCTGGGGCTCAGCATTTTCGCCACCGCGTTCGACGCGGACATTCCCTTGCCGAGCGTGTAGACACCCGCCTGGATCGTGTTCCCCTTGGGGTTTTCCTTCTGCGCGGCGACGAAGGCGCGCTGGCTCTTCACCACGCCGTTCTTCACCAGAATGGCGCCGATCTCGTTCCCGAGAGCACCTTGCGGGATCTCCACCTGGACATCGCCCGAGCCCTCGCCCGCGTAATCCGGCGGGGCGCCGAACTTGCTCTGCCAGAACTGGTAGCCGAAGTAGCTGACGCCGCCCCCGCCACCGACGAGCACCACGGCCACGACCAGGCAGGCGACGCCGTTGCGGCCGCCCTTCTTCGTCTTGCCTCGGCGCTCCCGGCCACCGCCGTCCCCCCGGCCGGCGGCCGGTTCTCCGTCGCGGCCGGCGGCGCCGTCGTCACGGCCGTCGTCGCCGGTGAAGAAGGGGTGGGTCTCCTGCTGCTGCGGCCCGGCGGTGCCGGGTTCGGCGTCACCGGGCTCGGGCTCGGCCGGCGCCTGCCGCCGGGACGGGGACTCGGGCTGGACCGGAGGCTGTGGGGGCCCCTGGCCGGCGGAGGGTTCCGGTTCGGCGTGGCGCTGGCCGGGCGGCTGTGGGGGCGGGTAGGCGTCCGGGGTGGCGTAATAGTCCCGGTTCTCGCCGTAGCCCCCCTGCGGGGTCACGTAGGGGCCCGAGGGGGTACTTCCGTACGGCATCTCGGCCTGCTGTCCCTGGTCCCAACCGCCGTTGTACTGGGGATCGTTGTACTGCTGCGGCTGCTGCGGACGCTGGTCGCCGTAGGGGGGGGTCCCGTACGGCTGGGGGTCACCGACGTACTGCTGAGGGGGATACTGCTGCGGCTGCTGGGGGTCGACGTACTGGGGGTGCTGCTGGGGGTCCGCGTACTGCTGCTGCGGGTCGTACTGCTGGTACTGCTGCTGGTACGGGTCCTGTCCGCCGCCGTACCGCGGCTGCTGCTGCGCCTGCTGCGGGTACTGCTGCTGAGCCTGCTGCGGCTGCTGCTCACCGTAGGGGGCTCTGCCGTCGGTGGCCGGCTGTGGCGCCCATCCCTGGTCCCCATACAGGGGATCCCCCTGGTGCCACGGTTCGGAGCCGGGGCCCCGGCCATAGTCAGTCATCGATCCCCTTGAGCCGCGAGGCGGCGACCGCTGAGCACAGGGCACGGCGTCCGTTTCGCCTCTCACTGTGCGGCAGCTGTTCGAACACTGCCGCATCGCGCGGAACGTTACCGTATCGCGATCAGATGACCACTTCGACGCCCTCACCGGGAGGATTACCTGATACCCGTTCGGCCTCCAGCGCGCTCTGGAGGATGACAACCGCCGCCACTTGGTCGATGACCGACCGGCCTTTCTTCGACTTCACGCCGGAGGCGCGCAGTCCCTGACTGGCCGTTACCGTGCTCATCCGCTCATCGACCAGTCGTACCGGCACCGGCGCGATCCCCCGCGCCACCTCCTGGGCGAACACACGTACCTTCGCCGCGGCCGGTCCCTCGCCCCCGTTGAGGGACCGGGGAAGTCCGATCAGGACTTCCACCGGCTCGTATTCCTCCACGATCAGCCGCAGCCGCCGGTGGGCGGCCGGGACATCGCGTCCCGGCACGGTCTCCACCGGCGTGGCGAGGATCCCGTCGGGGTCGCAGGAAGCGACCCCGATCCGGGCGTCCCCGACATCGATCGCGAGTCGGCGTCCTCGTCTCATACCGCGTCAGGCCGTCTCGGCGACAAGGCGTTCCACAGCGGCCACGGCATCCCCGATGGCGTCCGGGTTCTGACCGCCGCCCTGGGCGACGTCCGGCTTGCCGCCGCCACCGCCACCGAGGGTCTTGGCGGCGGTACGGACCAGGTCACCGGCCTTGAGGCCGCGCTCCCTGGCCGCCTCGTTGGTGGCGATGACCGTGAGCGGACGGCCGCCCGCCGTGGTGAACAGGGCGACGACGGCCGGCCGGTCACCGCTGATCCGGCCGCGTACGTCGAGGACCAGCTTGCGCAGGTCGTCCGCCGAGGTGCCGTCCGGGACCTGCCCGGTGACCAGGGCCGTGCCACGTACGTCCTGGGCGCTGTCGGCGAGTCCGGCGGCGGCGGCGAGCACCTTCTCGGCGCGGAACCGCTCGATCTCCTTCTCCGCGTCCTTCAGCTTGGCGAGCATGCCGGAGATCTTCTCGGGCAGCTCCTCGGAGCGGCCCTTGACCAGCTCCTGGAGCTGGGCGACGACGGTGTGCTCCTTGGCCAGGAAGTTGTACGCGTCCACCCCGACCAGGGCCTCGATACGCCGTACACCCGAGCCGATCGACGACTCGCCGAGCAGCTTGACCAGACCGAGCTGGGCGGTGTTCTTGACGTGCGTACCGCCGCACAGCTCCTTGGAGAAGTCCCCGATGGTCACGACACGGACCCGCTCGCCGTACTTCTCACCGAACTCGGCGATGGCGCCCTGCTTCTTGGCCTCGTCGATGGACATGACCTCGGCCTGGACGTCGAGTTCGCGGGAGAGGACTTCGTTGATCTTCTGCTCGACATCGGTGAGGACCGTGCCGGGTACGGCGGCGGGCGACCCGAAGTCGAAGCGGAAGCGGCCCGGCGAGTTCTCCGAACCGGCCTGGGCGGCGGTCGGGCCGAGCGCGTCGCGCAACGCCTGGTGCGTGAGGTGGGTGGCGCTGTGGGCGCGGGCGATGGCGCGGCGGCGTCCCAGATCGATGGCGGCGAAGGCGGAGGCACCCACCGTCACCTCGCCGACCTGCACCGTTCCCTTGTGTACGGAGACACCGGGCACCGGCTGCTGGACATCGCGGATCTGGACGACGGCGCCGGTGTCCAGCCGGATCCGGCCCTGGTCGGCGAGCTGGCCGCCGCCCTCGGCGTAGAACGGGGTGCGGTCGAGCACGATCTCGACCTCGTCGCCCTCGGTGGCGGCGGGTGAGGAGACACCGTCGACGAGCAGGCCGACGATGACCGACTCACCCTCGGTGGAGGTGTAGCCGGTGAACTCGGTGGAGCCGCTGCTGTCGGCGACCGCGCGGTAGGCGGAGAGGTCGGCGTGGCCGGACTTCTTGGCCTTGGCGTCGGCCTTGGCCCGCTCCCGCTGCTCCTTCATCAGACGGCGGAACCCGTCCTCGTCCACGGACAGGCCCTGTTCTGCGGCCATCTCCAGGGTGAGGTCGATCGGGAAGCCCCAGGTGTCGTGGAGCAGGAACGCCTTGTCGCCGTCGAGCACCTGGCCACCGGCGGCCTTGGTCTCGGTGACGGCGGTGTCGAGGATGTTCGTGCCGCCCTTGAGTGCCTTGAGGAAGGCGGCCTCTTCGGCGAGGGCCACGGTCTCGATGCGCTTGCGGTCGGTCTCCAGCTCGGGGTACTGCTCGCCCATGGTCTTGATGACCACGTCGATCAGCTCGGCGACGACCGGCTCGGTGGCGCCCAGGAGGCGCATGTTGCGGATGGCGCGGCGCATGATGCGGCGGAGGACATAGCCGCGGCCCTCGTTGCCGGGGGTGACGCCGTCGCCGATGAGCATGGCCGAGGTGCGGATGTGGTCGGCCACGACGCGCAGCGAGACGTCGGAGCCGTGCTCGGCTCCGTACCGTACGCCGGTCAGCTCGGTGGCCTTGTCCATGACGACGCGCAGGGTGTCCGTCTCGTACATGTTCTGTACGCCCTGGAGGATCATGGCGAGGCGTTCGAGACCGAGACCCGTGTCGATGTTCTTGGAGGGAAGCTCACCGAGGATCGGGAAGTCCTCCTTGCCCTCGCCGGCGCCGCGCTCGTACTGCATGAAGACCAGGTTCCAGATCTCCACGTAGCGCTCGTCGTTGACGGCGGGGCCGCCCTCGACGCCGAACTCGGGCCCCCGGTCGTAGTTGATCTCGGAGCAGGGGCCGCAGGGGCCGGGGACGCCCATGGACCAGAAGTTGTCCTTCTTGCCCAGCCGCTGGATGCGCTCGGCCGGTACGCCGATCTTCTCGCGCCAGATCTGCTCGGCCTCGTCGTCGTCCAGATAGACGGTGATCCAGAGCTTCTCCGGCTCCAGGCCGTAGCCGCCGTCCGCCACGGAGCTGGTGAGCAGCTCCCAGGCGAACTTGATGGCGCCTTCCTTGAAGTAGTCGCCGAAGGAGAAGTTGCCGCACATCTGGAAGAACGTGCCGTGCCGGGTGGTCTTGCCGACCTCTTCGATGTCCGGGGTACGGACACACTTCTGCACGCTGGTGGCACGGGCGTACGGCGGCTTGACCTCGCCGAGGAAGTACGGCTTGAAGGGCACCATGCCCGCCGGGACCAGCAGCAGAGTCGGGTCGTCCGCGATGAGCGACGCCGAAGGGACGACGGTGTGACCGCGCTCCTCGAAGAAGCTCAGCCAGCGGCGACGAATTTCAGCCGACTCCATCAGTGGTCCTCATTCCGATTGTGCGGGTTGTAGGGGTGCGTGGTGTGTTCGATGGCGACGAGTCGCCGGGGCGCGGCCAGCGCGGTGGGATCGGCCGGGGCGTCGAGGCCGAGCGCCTCGCCCAGCTCCGCCTCGCGGCGGACCATGCCCGACCTGATGTCGACGGCGAACTCCCTGACCTTGTGTCCGGCGTCGATGGCCTTGTTCGCGGCCTGGGCCGCGAGGCTCTCCGGGGTCAGCTGCCTGAGCTTCTGGTGGACCTTGGTGGTGGCCCAGACTCCGGCCGCCGCGCCCGCGGTGAACCAGAACGTACGACGGAACATCGCTGCGTCAGCCCTTCTTCTTCCTGCGGCCGGGGGACGGCAGGGTGCGGCCGACGACCACCGTGCGGCGGGCCACCGGCTCGGCCGGCCCGGTCCCGGTGGTCTGCGTTCCCCTGCGGCCCATGGCCTGCCGTACGCCGTAACCGAACGCCGCGACCTTGACGAGGGGGCCGCCGAAGGTCGAGGCGACCGTGGTGGAGAGCGCCGAGGCGTTGGAGGTGACTTCCTGGACGTCGGAGGCGATGGCGTCGACCCGGTCGAGCTGGGTCCGTGCGGAGCGGACGGTCTCCGACGCGTCCGCAAGCAGGGGGACGGCCTGTTCGGTGATGTCCGCCACCAGCCGGGTGGTCGCCCTGAGCGTCTGCGCCAGTCTCACCAGCACCACGGCCAGGAAGGAGACCAGGATGGCCCAGAACACGGCCACCAGGATCCCGGCAACCTCTCCACCGGTCACGCCGCACCGCTCCCTGATCGTCGACGGTCATCTGGAAAGCGACTGGAAAGTCGTTCTGCGACCTTATCGCGCCGGTGGTGGCACCCCGTACCGGATATCCCCGTGGGCACGGCCGGATCGGGCCGGGAACGGCGAAGGCCCGCCGACTCCCCCGCCGGAAGGGCGGGAAAGCGGCGGGCCGAAGCGCTGTGGAGCTACCGCGCCCGGATCAGCGGGCGTAGTACTCGACGACCAGCTGCTCGTCGCAGATGACCGGGATTTCCTTGCGGTTCGGGTCGCGGTCCAGACGGAACGCCAGCGCCTTCAGGTTCACCTGGAGGTAGCGCGGGGTCTCGCCGTCCGTGTCGTAGCCACCCTCGCGGGCGACCTGGAAGGGGACCTTGTCACGGCTGCGCTCGCGGACCATCACGATGTCGTCGGGACGGACGCGGAACGACGGCTTGTCGACCTTGCCACCGTTGACCTCGATGTGGCCGTGGACGACCATCTGACGGGCCTGGTAGATGGTGCGGGCGATGCCCGAACGCAGGACCAGGGCGTCGAGGCGACGCTCCAGCTCGACGACCAGGGCCTCGCCGGTCTTGCCGCCGGCCTTCTTGGCGCGGTCGTAGGCGCGGGCCATCTGGCGCTCGCTGATGTCGTACTGGGCACGCAGACGCTGCTTCTCCAGCAGACGGACCTTGTAGTCACTGTTCTGCTTGCGTCCGCGGCCGTGCTCGCCCGGCGGGTAGGGGCGGGCCTCGAAGTACTTGACAGCCTTCGGCGTCAGCGCGATACCGAGCGCGCGTGACTTCTTGACCTTGGGACGCGACTGGTTAGGCACGTTCTCCAGACCTCCGTTGTAGGTTAGGTTAGGCTCACCTTACTTAAGGAGATCGCATGTCTCGCCCTGGGAACACCACGCGCATCACAGACAGCAGCCTCGACGCCCGCACAGAGAGTGACAAGGGCGACGATTCGACGGAGGTCCGATCAGCTCATGGTCAGCCGCGTCCCAGCGGGCTTGAAATCGATCGGATGCCGTCAGCAGCCGAACGCACACGAACTCTCGTACAGAGTACATGCTCGGCCGTACTGATCATTCCGGGCCTGGAAGGAGCCCTGCCCTACCAGCTGATGCCCGACCACCGCTCCGTGGGCCCCGACGGCGAGGTGTTCCTCGTCTTCCCCGCCGACTCCCCGGCGGTCCGCGCGGCCACCCACGCACAGGACGACGAGCTGACCGCGGTGCTGGAGATCACGGACGTCGCGCCCGTCTCCGTACCCCACCGTATCCGAGGCCGGGCCTGGCTCTCCGGCTGGCTGACCCGCGGCCCCGACCAGGTGGAACCCGGCCGTACGGTGCTGCGCCTGGAGATCGGCGAGGCATGCGTGGACGACCTCTGGGGCGCCGAGCCGGTGGAGCCCGAGGAGTTCGCCACGGCCGTCGCGGACCCGCTCTCCGAGCACGAGGCGGAGCTGCTCCAGCATCTGCACTCCGCCCACAGCGCGGAGGTCCAGTCCCTGCGCGAGCTGCTCGGCGAGCGCGGCGGACAGCTGCCCCCGGCCGGCGACCCGGCGGGCACCGCCGCCGTACCGGTCGCGGTCGACCGCTTCGGGCTGCGGGTGCGCTTCACCGGTGTCCAGTGCTTCGACGCGCGCTTCGACTTCCCCGAGCCGGTACGCGACATCAACGGGCTCCGCCACGCCATGCACACGCTCTTCGACGCGGCGGCGCGATAGCCGGGCCGGACGGACGGCGGCCCCGCCACCCCGGCTCAGCCGCCGTCCCCGCGCAGCCGCTCCCGTACCTTCTCGACCACATCCGCGTAGCGCGCCTCGGCGCCGTAGCGCGTGGGCTCGTAATACCGCAGGTCGCGCACCGCGTCCGGGGCGTACTGCTGGGCGGCGATCCCGCCCGGCACATCGTGCGGATAGACATAGCCCTGGGCATGGCCGAGCTTGGCCGCGCCCTTGTAGTGCCCATCCCGCAGATGCGCGGGGACCGGTCCGGTCAGCCCCTTCCGTACGTCCTCCAGCGCCGCCCCGATCGCGGTCGTCGCCGCGTTCGACTTCGGGGCGAGGGCCAGCGCGATGGTGGCGTGGGCGAGGGTGAGCGCCGCCTCCGGGAAGCCGATCATGGCAACGGCCTGGGCGGCGGCGACCGCGAGCGGCAGCGCCGCCGGGTCGGCGAGACCGATGTCCTCGCTCGCCGAGATCATCAGCCGCCGGGCGATGAACCGGGGGTCCTCCCCCGCGTCGATCATCCGGGCCAGATAGTGCAGCGCGGCGTCCACGTCGGACCCGCGGATCGACTTGATGAGCGCGCTCGCCACGTCGTAGTGCTGGTCGCCGTCGCGGTCGTACATCACCGCCGCCCGGTCGACCGTCTCCTCCACCGTGGTCAGGGCGATCTCCGCCTCGCCCTTGTCGAGCGCGGCGCCCGCCGCGGCCTCCAGCGCGGTCAGCGCGCGCCGGGCGTCGCCCCCGGCGATCCGCAGCAGATGCGCCTCGGAGTCCTCGGGCAGGGTGAGCGCGCCGCCGAGCCCGCGCTCCTCGCTGAGCGCGCGCCGCAGCAGCCCGCGCAGATCGTCGTCGGTCAGCGGCTCCAGCGTGAGCAGCAGGGAGCGGGAGAGCAGCGGGGAGATGATCGAGAAGTACGGGTTCTCCGTGGTCGCGGCGATGAGGGTCACCCAGCGGTTCTCCACGGCGGGCAGCAGTGAGTCCTGCTGCGCCTTGCTGAAGCGGTGGATCTCGTCGAGGAAGAGGACGGTCTCCTTGCCGTACCCACCGGAGGCGCGGCGGGCGCCGTCGATGACGGCCCGGACCTCCTTGACCCCGGCGGTGATCGCGGACAGCTCGACGAAGCGCTTGTTGGTCGCCTTCGAGACGACATGGGCCAGGGTGGTCTTCCCGGTGCCCGGTGGGCCCCAGAGGATCACCGACGAGGGTCCGGCCGGGCCGCCGCCCTCCCCCACCAGTCGGCGCAGCGGGGCGCCCGGCTTCAGCAGATGGCGCTGGCCGGCGACCTCGTCGAGGACGCGCGGGCGCATCCGGACGGCCAGCGGGCTGCTGGACGGGTCCTTCTCCTGGCGGTCTTCGGCCGCTGCCGTAAAGAGGTCTGGCTCCACGGGTGGAGCCTATGCCAGAGCACTGACAGCGCCGCCGGGCGCGGCGGGACTCAGCCGCTCCGGCGGCGGCCCCCGGCCGAGTCCGGCGGCGGGATCAGCTGGTCCAGAAGTCCCACCAGCGGGTCAGGATCAGCATGCCGATGATCCCGATGTGCACCGCGGGCAGCAGCCAGGCGAACTCCCCGAGGAAGCCGCGCAGCCAGGACGGCGCGGGGATCGCGCCGGTGCGGACGTTGTGGGCCGTGACGTACCAGAACATGATGATCGTGCCGACCCAGGCCAGACAGCACCAGAGGCAGAGCGAGTTGATGTTGTACAGCGACTGGTACTGGAGCCAGGTGCAGAACCCGACGCCGAAGAGCGCGCCCGCGTTCAGCCCGAGCCAGAACCAGCGGCGGTAGCGCGCCCCGGCCAGCAGTCCCATGCCGACACAGATCACCACGGCGTAGCCGACGAGCCCGAGCATCGGGTTGGGGAAGCCGAAGACCGACGCCTGCGCGCTCTTCATGATGTTCCCGCAGGAGACCACCGGGTTCAGACTGCATCCGGGGGTGAAGCCCGGGTCCTCCAGCAGTTTGAACTTGTCGATGGTGATGACCCAGGCCGCGAGCAGTCCGGCCGCGCCGGTGATGATCAGCAGCAGCGCCAGCGCCCGGCTGCCACCGGTCGTCCCCGCGCTGTCCCCCTCCCTCCGGTCGGAGGAGACGTCGTCAACCGTTTCACTCGCCATGTCGAATCGCCGTTCATCACTGTGGGGCCGATGGGGCAGGCTCATTGTGCCGCAAAGGCCCCTGTGCGCACCGTTCGCTCCGGATAAGGAACGACGGCGGGGCCGGACGGACACATGTCCGGGCCCCGCCGCCTCCGTACAGAAGCTCAGCCGAGCCGCCGTGTCACCTCCGTCACCAGCGCGTCGAGCGCCACCGGCATCTGCTCGCCGGTCTCCATGTCCTTGAGCTGTGCCACGCCCTCGGCGAGATCGCGCTCGCCCGCGACGATCGTGTACCGGGCGCCGGACCTGTTGGCGTTCTTCATCGCGCCCTTCAGCCCCCGCCCGCCGTACGAGAAGTCGGCGGCGATCCCCGCCCTGCGCAGCTCGGTGACGACGCCGAAGAGCACCTTCCTGGCCTCCTCGCCCAGCGGCACCGCGAACACGCCGACGGTGCTCGGCAGGTCGAGCGTGATGCCCTCGGCCTCCAGCGCCAGCACCGTACGGTCCACTCCGAGCGCCCAGCCGACCGACGGGAGCGCCGGGCCGCCGATCATCTCGGAGAGCCCGTCGTAGCGCCCGCCGCCGCCCACCGCGGACTGCGCGCCGAGGCCGTCGTGGACGAACTCGAAGGTGGTACGGGTGTAGTAGTCGAGGCCGCGGACGAGCTTCTCGTCGTTCTCGTACGTGACGCCCGCCGCGGTCAGCAGCTCCCTGACCTCGTCGTGGTACGCCGTGCACGCGTCGCACAGGTGGTCGCGCAGCAGCGGCGCCCCGACGAGCTGCTTCTGGACGTCGGCGCGCTTGTCGTCGAGGACCCGCAGCGGGTTGATCTCGATCCGGCGGCGGGTCTCCTCGTCCAGGTCGAGGGCGCGCAGGAAGCCCTGGAGCGCCTCGCGGTAGACGGGCCGGCACTCCTTGTCGCCGAGGGAGTTGAGCAGGATACGGAAGTTCCGCAGCCCCAGCGCGCGGTACGCCTGGTCGGCCAGGATGATCAGCTCGGCGTCGAGCGCGGGGTCCTCCGCGCCGATCGCCTCGGCGCCGACCTGGGAGAAGTGGCGGTAGCGGCCCTTCTGCGGGCGCTCGTAGCGGTAGTACGAGCCGGAGTACCAGAGCTTGACCGGCAGCGATCCGGCCTTGTGGAGGTTGGCCTCCAGCGCGGCGCGCAGCACGGAGGCGGTGCCCTCGGGGCGCAGCGCGAGCCGGTCGCCGCCCTTGGTCTCGAAGGCGTACATCTCCTTGGAGACGATGTCGGTGGATTCGCCGACCCCGCGCGCGAACAGCTCGACGTTCTCGAAGCCGGGGGTCTCGATATAGCCGTAGCCGGAGTTCCGCAGCGGCGCGGAGATCGCTTCCCGTACCGCGAGGAAGGTCGCGGAGACGGGCGGGATCAGGTCATAGGTGCCCTTGGGCGCCTGGAAAGTGCTCATGGAGATCGGTGCTTCACATTCCTCGTCGCGGAGCGGCTCCCGGGCCGCTTCCGTAGCCGGTGGCCACATGTCTCAGATACGGATTGGTGGCCCGCTCCCGGCCGATGGTGGTCTGGGGACCGTGGCCGGACAGCACCACGGTCGAGTCGTCGAGCGGCAGGCACACCCGGCCCAGCGAGTCGAGGATCTCGGCGTGGTCGCCGCCGGGCAGATCGGTGCGTCCGATGGAGCCGGCGAACAGCAGATCGCCCGAGAAGAGGACCGGCGGGATGTCCGCCCCGGCCGCCTCGGGCATCGCGAAGGTCACCGACCCCTTCGTATGGCCGGGCGCGTGCGCGACGGTGAACTCCAGCCCCGCCAGCGCCAGCGCGGCGCCGTCGGTCAGCTCGCGCACGTCGTCGGGCTCGCCCACGGTCAGCTCGCCCATCAGCGGCATCCCGATCGAGCGGCCGAGGGCCTTCTCCGGGTCGCTCATCATGTAGCGGTCCGCGGGGTGGATCCATGCCGGTACGTCGTGTGCTCCGCACACCGGGACGACCGAGGCCACATGGTCGATATGGCCATGGGTGAGGATCACCGCGACGGGGTTGAGCCGGTGCTTGCGCACCGTTTCCTCGACGCCCTGGGTGGCCTGATGGCCGGGGTCGATGATCACGCACTCCTCGCCCGCGGCGGGGGCGACCACATAACAGTTGGTCCCCCAGGCCCCGGCGGGGAACCCGGCAATGAGCACGATCGTCCTTATATGTCGTCCGTATATGTCACCCGGCGGGAGGCCGTCGGGTGATCCATCGGGAGAATGCGGCAGATCAGAAGCCTACCGGCGCTCCTCATTCCACAGCCAACCCATATACCGTACGGGGCCAGATGCCCGAAGCAGTCGAGATTCGAGGAGAAGACCCGGTGGTCAACAACGATCAGCGGCGGCGGCAGCTCGCCAGGGAGAAGTTCGAGCGGCAGCAGCAGCGGCGAGTCGAGACCCGGAAGAAGGCGAAGCGCCGCAACGCGGTCATCGCGTCCGCGCTGGCGGTGGCGGTGATCGGGGGCGGTGGCGCGTACGCCCTGGCCAACCGGTCCGGTGGCGAGGACAGGAGCGACGCCGCGGCCGAGGCGACCGCGTCGCCGTCCCCGTCGGCGAGCGAGAGCAGCGCGCCCGAGCCGAAGATGACGATCGACAAAACGGCGAAGTACACCATGGAGCTCAAGACGAACCAGGGTGACATCTCGATCGCGATGGACGCCAAGAAGACACCGCACACGGTGAACTCCTTCAACTCCCTCGCGAGCAAAGGTTACTTCAACGACACGAAGTGTCACCGGCTGACCACCCAGGGCATCTTCGTGCTCCAGTGCGGCGATCCGAAGGGCGACGGGACGGGCGGTCCGGGCTACACGATCGAGGACGAGAATCTGACGGCCCTCGGCAAGGCGGGCGCGGACGGCTCCGTCACGTATCCGGCGGGCACGGTGGCGATGGCCAATACCGGCCAGCCGCACACCGGTGGCAGCCAGTTCTTCCTGGTCTACAAGGCGACCAAACTCCCGCCCGCCTACACGCCGTTCGGGACCATGGACGCCGCGAGCCTGAAGATCGTGGAGGCCGTGGGGAAGGCCGGGGTCGAGGGCGGCGCGAGCGACGGCGCGCCCAAGAAGGCCGTCACCGTGGAGAAGGTCACGGTCGACAAGGCGTGACCCTGTGAATTTCGGCCGCGCTGAGTGCGGACAGCCGGGTGGCCGGTCGCCTAGATTGGCGTCGTGCAGGGCGGGCGCGGCCCGCCCCAGGAAACTGTGGATGATGCCCGGGGGGTTCTGCCCCCACGGACATCAGGTGGAGGAGACGCTGTGAGCAGCGACCCGTGGGGCCGTGTCGATGAGACGGGCACCGTGTACGTGCGGACGGCCGAGGGTGAGCAGGTCGTCGGATCGTGGCAGGCAGGCTCTCCGGAGGAGGCTCTGGCCTATTTCCAGCGCAAGTACGAGGGCCTGGTTGTCGAGATCGGCCTCCTCGAACGGCGGGTGAGGACCACCGACCTGTCGGCGAAGGACGCGACGACGGCCATCGGCCATCTGCGGACGCAGGTGGACGAGCACCACGCCGTCGGCGATCTCGAGGCGCTGCGCGAGCGGCTCGACGCGCTGGTGGCGACGGTCGACTCGCGTCGTGAGGAGCGCAAGGCCCAGCGGGCGAAGCAGACCGACGAGTCGCGCGAGGCCAAGGAGAAGCTGGTCGTCGAGGCCGAGGAGCTGGCCGCGAGCGACCAGTGGCGGTCGGCCGGTGAGCGGCTGCGCGCGCTCGTGGACATCTGGAAGGGCCTGCCGAGGCTGGACCGGAAGTCCGACGACGAGCTGTGGCACCGCTTCTCGCACGCGCGCTCGGCGTTCTCCAAGCGCCGCAAGGCGCATTTCGCGGCGCTCGACGCGCAGCGCGAGGAGGCCCGCAAGGCCAAGGAGAAGCTGGTAGCGGAGGCCGAGTCGCTGTCCGGTTCCACGGACTGGGGCGGGACCGCGGCCCGTTACCGCGAGCTGATGACGGACTGGAAGGCGGCGGGCCGCGCCCAGCGCGAGGCCGAGGACGAGCTGTGGAACCGCTTCCGCGGCGCCCAGGACGTCTTCTTCGCGGCGCGCGGCGAGGTCTTCGCCGAGCGTGACGCCGAGCAGACCGAGAATCTGAAGCTCAAGGAGGAGCTCGCGGCCGAGGCCGAGCTGCTGGTTCCGGTCACGGACCTCAAGGCCGCCAGGGCCGCCTTCCGCGCGCTCAACGAGCGCTGGGAGGCCGTCGGCCATGTGCCGCGCGACGCCAAGCCGCAGATCGAGGGCCGGATGCACGCGGTCGAGCGGGCTCTCCAGGAGTCCGAGGAGACCGAGTGGCGCCGGACGAACCCGGAGGCGCGGGCGCGTGCCGCGGGTCTGACCGGTCAGCTCCAGGCGGCCGTCGACAAGCTGCGCACGCAGATCGACACGGCGCGCGCGGCGGGCAACAACTCCCGGGCGGACAAGCTCTCCAAGGAGCTGGAGGGCCGCCAGGCGCTGCTGGACCAGGCACTGAAGGGCCTCCAGGAGTTCGGCGGCTGAGAGAGCCGAGAACGGTCGGGCGCTGACGCCGGAGGGGCTTTCCGTACAGGAGATGTACGGGAAGCCCCTCCGGCGTTCCGTGGCGTGATCCGGCCCCGTGGCTACGGCCTGCGCGCCGAGGTGACCCGGTAGACGTCGTAGACGCCCTCCACGCCCCGTACCGCCTTCAGGACGTGTCCGAGGTGTTTGGGGTCGCCCATCTCGAAGGTGAAGCGCGAGGTGGCGACCCGGTCGCGGGAGGTCTGGACGGCGGCGGACAGGATGTTCACATGCTGGTCGGAGAGGACCCGGGTGACGTCCGACAGCAGCCGGGAGCGGTCCAGCGCCTCGACCTGGATGGCGACCAGGAAGACCGAGGACTGGGTGGGCGCCCACTCGACCTCCTTGATCCGCTCGGTCTGCTGGGACAGCGAGTCGACGTTGACGCAGTCGGCCCGGTGGACGGAGATACCGCTGCCCCGGGTGACGAAGCCGATGATCGGGTCGCCGGGGACGGGCGTACAGCAGCGGGCGAGCTTGACCCAGACGTCGTCGACGCCCTTGACGACCACACCGGGGTCGGTGCTGGAGCGGCGCTTGCCGCGTCCGTGCGAGGGCGGGGAGTCCTCCGCGATGTCCTCGTTGGCGGCCTCCTCGCCACCGAGCGCCTGGACGAGCTTCTGTACGACGCCCTGCGCGGCCACATGGCCCTCGCCGATCGCCGCGTACAGGGACGAGATGTCGGGGTAGCGCATCTCGTGCGCGAGCGTGACCAGCGAGTCGCCGGTGAGGATGCGCTGGATCGGCAGGTTCTGCTTGCGCATGGCGCGCGCGATGGCGTCCTTGCCCTGCTCGATGGCCTCGTCGCGGCGCTCCTTGGAGAACCACGCGCGGATCTTGTTCCTGGCCCGGGGCGACTTGACGAAGCCCAGCCAGTCGCGCGAGGGACCGGCGCCGGACGCCTTGGAGGTGAAGACCTCCACCAGGTCGCCGTTGTCGAGCGTCGATTCGAGCGGTACGAGCCGCCCGTTGACCCGGGCTCCTATGGTCCGGTGGCCGACCTCCGTATGCACGGCGTACGCGAAGTCGACGGGGGTGGCGCCGGCCGGCAGCGCTATGACATCGCCCTTGGGCGTGAAGACGAAGACCTCGTTGCGCGACAGGTCGAAGCGGAGCGACTCCAGGAACTCGCTGGGGTCCTCGGTCTCCTTCTGCCAGTCCAGCAGCTGGCGCAGCCACGCCATGTCGTTGACGGTGTCCTGGTTGGCACCCCGGCCCACGCTTCTGGGCACATCGGTACGGACCTTGGAGGCGCCGGCCACGGCCTCCTGCTTGTACTTCCAGTGCGCGGCGATGCCGTACTCGGCGCGGCGGTGCATGTCGAACGTACGGATCTGGAGTTCGACCGGCTTGCCGTTGGGCCCGATGACCGTCGTGTGCAGCGACTGGTACATGTTGAACTTGGGCATCGCGATGTAGTCCTTGAACCGCCCCGGCACCGGGTTCCACCGGGCGTGGACGGTGCCGAGCGCCGCGTAGCAGTCACGGACCGTGTCGACGAGGACCCGGATGCCGACCAGGTCGTAGATCTCCGCGAAGTCCCGGCCCCGGACGATCATCTTCTGGTAGACGCTGTAGTAGTGCTTGGGCCGTCCGGTGACAGTGGCCTTGATCCGGGCCGCGCGCAGATCCGACTGGACCTCGTCGGTCACTATGGCCAGATACTCGTCGCGCTTGGGGGCGCGCTCGGCGACCAGCCGGACGATCTCGTCGTACATCTTGGGGTAGAGGATCGCGAAGGCGAGGTCCTCCAGCTCCCACTTGATGGTGTTCATGCCCAGCCGGTGGGCCAGGGGCGCGTAGATCTCCAGCGTCTCGCGGGCTTTCTTCTCCTGCTTCTCCCGCTTGAGGAAGCGCATGGTGCGCATGTTGTGCAGCCGGTCGGCGAGCTTGATGACCAGGACCCGCGGGTCCTTGGCCATGGCGACGACCATCTTGCGTACGGTCTCGGCCTGCGCGGCCTCGCCGAACTTGACCTTGTCCAGCTTGGTGACGCCGTCGACCAGCAGCGCGACCTGGTCGCCGAAGTCCCGGCGCAGGGTGTCGAGGCCGTACTCGGTGTCCTCGACGGTGTCGTGGAGCAGCCCCGCCATCAGCGTGGCCGGGTCCATCCCCAGCTCGGCGAGGATGGTCGTCACGGCGAGCGGATGGGTGATGTACGGGTCGCCGCTCTTGCGCTTCTGGCCGCGGTGCCAGCGCTCGGCGACCTGGTACGCGTTCTCGATCTGCCGGAGCGTCGCGGTATCGATCTTGGGGTCGTTGATCCGTACGGTGCGCAGCAGCGGTTCGAGGACCGGGTTGTACGGGGAGGACCGCTGCACCCCGAGCCGGGCGAGCCTGGCCCGGACCCGGTTGGACGACCCGCCGGACCGCGACGCGGCCGTGGCACCCGTCCTGGGGGCGACGGCGGGCGGAACGGGGCGCTCGGGAGGCGTGACGGGCTCCGCCGGCGGACGCGCGGCCCGCTCCCCCGCGGTGGCCTTGTCCTGCGGCACGGCTGGCGCCGCCGCGGCCCGGTCGTCAGAGCGATCGGGCCTCGCGGCGCCCAGTGGCTGAACCTCGTCTGGCAAGGGGCGCTCCTCATGCGGATCCAGGTCCCCCGGTCAGGCCCGGAGGTTCCATGGTATCGACCTCGGGCGTCCCTCTCGCCCCAGGGATCCTGGCCCCCGCCCCGGACACGGCACGACGGAGGGCGGGCACCCGGTGGTCCCGGGTGCCCGCCCTCGTGTGCCGGAAGGCCGCTCAGAGCGTGATCAGGGCCTCCAGCGGGGCCCCGCGCAGTGCGGGTTCCAGCCTGGCGCGGCCGTCGAGGAAGCCCAGCTCCATCAGGACGGCGACGCCCACGACCTCGGCGCCGGCCCGCCGGACCAGGTCGATGGATGCCTCGGCCGTACCACCGGTGGCCAGGACGTCGTCGATGACGAGGACGCGGTCGTGGTGGTCCAGGTCCTCGGCGTGGATCTCGATCACCGCGGAGCCGTACTCCAGGTCGTACGACTGCGAGAGCGTCGCGCCCGGGAGCTTGCCCGCCTTGCGTACGGGGATGAACCCGACGCCGGCCCGGACCGCCACGGGGGCGGCCAGGATGAAGCCGCGGGCCTCCAGGCCCACGATCTTCGTCGCGCCGAACCGTACGCACAGCTCGGCGAGCGCGTCGGTCAGCGCCGTGAAGGCCTTGGGGTCGGCGAGCAGCGGGGTGATGTCCTTGAAGACCACGCCCGGCTTCGGGTAGTCCTCGACGTCACGGATGCGGCTGAGCAGCAGTTCCCGGGTACTGGCGTCGGTCATCGGCGCCTTCCCGAGCCGGAGGGACGGCCGCGGCCGTCCCTGCCCCGCTGGCCGCCCACGGCGGCCGCTGCCTCGGCGTCCTCGTCCTCCGGGCCGTCCGCGTAGACCTCCTCCGCCTCCTCTGCCGACTCGCCCTTGGCCGCGGCGGTCGCCCGCTTGGCGAGGATCCGCTTCTTCAGCGAGATCATCTGCGGGTCGCGTTCCTTGAGGTCGGCGACGAGCGGGGTGGCGATGAAGATCGAGGAGTACGCGCCGGCCGCGAGGCCGACGAAGAGCGAGAGCGAGATGTCGTTCAGCATGCCCGCGCCGAGGAAGCCGCCGCCGATGAAGAGCAGCGCGCCGACCGGCAGCAGGGCGACCACGGTGGTGTTGATGGACCGCACCAGCGTGCTGTTGATCGAGCGGTTGGCGATCTCGCTGTAGGTCCAGCGGGTCTGCTTGGTGATGTCCTTCGACCCCTCCTTGAGGCTGTCGAAGACGACGACCGTGTCGTAGAGGGAGTAACCGAGAATGGTCAGCAGACCGATCACCGTGCCCGGTGTGACCTCGAAGCCGACCAGCGCGTACACACCCACGGTGATGGTGATGTCGTGGATCAGCGCGACCAGGGCGGCGATGGCCATCCGCCATTCGAAGGCGATGGCCAGATAGATCACCACCAGGACCATGAAGATCCCCAGACCGGTCCACGCCTTGTTGGCGATCGTCGCGCCCCAGCTCGGGCCGACGAGGTCGGCGGTGATGTCCGCCTCGTTGACGTCCAGGTCCTTGGCGAGCTTGGTCTTCACCACGTCGGACTGCTTGGTGTCCAGCTCGGTGACCTGGATCCGCAGCGTGCCGTTGCCGAGCTTCTGGACGATGGCGGCGTGTCCGGACGCCTCCTCCGTGTAGGCCTGGGCCTGGGTCACGGAGGCGCTCGTCTTCGGGGTGGTGAAGACTGCGCCGCCCTTGAACTCGATGCCCATGTTGAGACCACGCACCGCCAGGCCGACGATGGCCGTGATGGTGATCAGGATCGAGATCGCGTACCAGAACTTGCGCTTCCCGATGAAGTCGTAGCCGACCTCACCGCGGTAGAGCCGGGCGCCGAGTGCGCCGAGTCGCGACATCTCACGCCTCCTTCGGGTCGGTGGGGGCGCTGACACGACGGGACCGGCGCAGCGGCGGCCTGGCACCGAGCCGCACCGGGTCCAGTCCGGACCACGGGTGGCCGCTGGAGAAGAACTTCGTACGGGCGAGGAGTGTCATCACCGGCTTGGTGAAGAAGAACACCACGACCACGTCGAGCAGGGTGGTCAGACCGAGGGTGAACGCGAAGCCCTGGACCTTTCCGACGGTGACGAGGAACAGCACCGCGGCGGCCAGGAACGACACGAAGTCGGAGACCAGGATCGTACGGCGGGCACGCGGCCAGGCGCGCTCGACGGCGGGCCGGAGCGTACGCCCCTCGCGGATCTCGTCCCGGACCCGTTCGAAGTACACGATGAACGAGTCCGCGGTGATACCGATGGCGACGATCGCGCCGCAGACCGCCGGCAGGTTCAGCGCGAAGCCGATGGCGGGGCCGAGCAGGGACATGATCGTGTACGTCAGGATGCCCGAGGCGATGAGGCTGAGGATCGCGATGGCGGAGAGGCCCCGGTAGTAGGCCACCAGGTAGATGACGATCAGGGCGACACCGATGCCGCCGGCGATCAGACCCGCCTGGAGCTGCTCGCTGCCGAGCGCGGCGGTGACGGTGGTGACGCTCTGCTCCTCGAAGCTGAGCGGCAGCGCGCCGTACGACAGGATGTTGGCCAGGTCCTGGGCGGACGTCTGGGTGAAGCTGCCCGAGATCTCGGCGTTGGCTCCGAGCTGGGTGGTCACCGAGGGCGCCGAGACGACGTTGCCGTCGAGCACGATGCCGAACTGGTTCATCGGGGGCTGCTGCTGGGCGAGCTTGCCGGTGATCGCGGCGAACTTCTTCGTACCGGCGCTGGTGAAGTCCATCTGGACGATCCAGATGCCGCGCTGGGGGTCCAGCACGCCCTTGGCGTCGGCGACGTCGGTGCCTTCCAGCTCGGCCGGGCCGAGAACGTACTTCTCCCACTCGTCCGCGGAGTTCTTCCCGCAGGCCACGATCGTGTCCTTGGGAGTGGCTCCCAGGTTGACCTCGGTGCGCGCGGCCTGGTTGGTGCAGTCCAGGTTCTCGAACTTCCTGGCGAGGGCCTCGCTGGCGGGATCGGGGGAGGCCGAGCCGGACGGCGTCGGCGTCGGGGACGCCGCCTTGGCGGAGTCCGCCTTGGCGGAGGCGCTCGCGCTCGGCGTGGGCGTCTCGTCCTTCTTCAGGGCGTCCGTGACGGCCCGGCCCTGGGTGGTGGAGCTGGCGGAGGGCTCCGCGGACGGGTCCGCGTTCTCCACCTTGTCCTTGCCCGCCGAGGCACTCGGGGAGGGAGAGGGGCTGCCGGAGGGCTGTGCGGCGGCCGGGGCGCCGGGCGCGACGGTCAGCACGGGCCGGAAGTAGAGCTGGGCCGTGGTGCCGACCTGCGCACGGGCCTGCTTCTCGTTGGTCCCCTTGGGGATATTGACGATGATGTTCTCAGCGCCCTGGGTCTGCACCTCTGCCTCGGAGACACCAAGACCGTTGACACGCCGCTCGATGATCGAGACGGCGGTGTCCATGTTGGTCTTGTTGATCGCGTTCGGCTTGCCCGGCGTGTTCTTCGCCTGGAGCGTGATGCTCGTCCCGCCCGCGAGGTCGATCCCCAGACGTGGCGTGACATGACCGGACCAGAACATCCCGCCGGTGAGGGCGACCATGGCAATCAGGAACAGTGCCAGGGTCCGCCCTGGCCTGCCTGGGGACCCCGCTTGCCTGCGGCCCTTATTGGGTGCTGCCACCTTCTCGTTTCTCCCTGTCCAACCGCCCCATCGCCGGGTGTGCTCCGGAGCGGCCACGAAGTGTTGTGGGGACCTGCCCCGCAGAAATCAGCGCGACCATGAGCCGTCAGTGGCCGTGGAACGGCCCCTCGGCACGCGTACCGCTACTTGGTGCCCGTGTCGCCGTCGGCCTTGCCGTCCTTGCTCTCGGCCTTGGCCTCGTCGGCAGGGGCGTCCTCGGCGTCGGCGGCCTTGACCTCGGCGGCCTCGGGCTTCTTGCCCAGGTCGATCCTTGCACCGTCCGCGGTGTCCGGGTCAGCGGGGTCGATCAGCGAGGAAGCGTCGTCCGGGACGACCGGGGCGTCGTCGTCCAGCCCGTCGTCACCGTGCACGATGCGGTTGTACTCGTCGTCCTCCAGCACCGCGCCGATCGCGTTCTTCGCGTAGACGGCGTGCACGCCGGGAGCGACCTCCAGCACGACCATGTCTTCGTGCACCTCCTTGACGGTGGCATACATGCCACCGATGGTGCGGATTCCGGTGCCGGGCTGCATTTCGTTGCGCATCTGCGCCGCGGCCTGCTGCTTCTTCTTGGCGGACCGGGTCATCAGGAACATGGCCCCGATGAGCACGATGAAGGGGAGAAGGGTCACGAGATTCACGGAAGGGAACTTCCTTCGCACGACCGCGCTGTCCGGCGGCCTGATATACGGGGGTGGGCATACCGACCTGTAGGTGCGGCATCGGCGGAGTCTAAGCGAGTCCGCATCATTGGAACAACGCCCAGCATCGCACCCGGGTTCCGCACCGGCCGCGTGTCCTTGCCGTCGCTCCGCCCTCACGCTCCGAACAGGCCACGCTGTCCCCCCGCCCCCGGGGGCTGCCGCGGCGGTACGAGCCCGAGGTGGGACCAGGCCGCGGGCGTGGCGACCCGGCCGCGCGGGGTCCGGGCGAGCAGTCCCTCCCGTACGAGAAAGGGCTCCGCGACCTCCTCCACCGTCTCGCGCTCCTCGCCCACGGCCACGGCCAGGGTCGACAGCCCCACGGGCCCGCCGCCGAAGAGGGTGAGCAGGGCCCGGAGCACGGCCCGGTCGAGCCGGTCGAGGCCGCGCGCGTCGACCTCGTACACCCCGAGGGCGAGGGAGGCCACCTCACGGGTGATGTATCCGTCGGCCTTGACCTGTGCGTAGTCGCGCACGCGTCGCAGCAGCCGGTTGGCGATACGGGGCGTGCCCCGGGAGCGTCCCGCGATCTCGGCGGCGGCGTCCGCGTCGATCTCCAGGGCGAGCAACTGGGCCGAACGGTGGATGACCCGCTCCAGCTCGGCGCTCTCGTAGAACTCCATGTGGCCGGTGAAGCCGAAGCGGTCGCGCAGCGGGGGCGGCAGCAGACCGGCCCGGGTGGTGGCGCCGACCAGGGTGAAGGGCGGCAGCTCCAGGGGGATGGCGGTGGCGCCGGGGCCCTTGCCGACGATGACGTCGACCCGGAAGTCCTCCATCGCCATGTAGAGCATCTCCTCGGCGGGCCGGGACATGCGGTGGATCTCGTCGAGGAAGAGGACCTCGCCCTCCTGGAGGGAGGAGAGGATCGCGGCGAGATCGCCCGCGTGCTGGATGGCGGGGCCCGAGGTGATCCGGATCGGCGCGTTCATCTCGGCCGCGATGATCATGGAGAGGGTGGTCTTGCCGAGTCCGGGCGCCCCCGAGAGCAGCACGTGGTCGGCGGTGGCGCCGCGCGCCAGGGCCGCCTTGAGCACCAGGTCGAGCTGTTCCCTGACGCGCTCCTGCCCCACGAACTCGCCCAGCGACTTGGGGCGCAGCGCCGCCTCGACGGCCTGGTCCTCACCGTCGGCGGACGCGCCGACGAGCCGCTCGGCCGGCTCCTCCGGCGCCATGGTCTCGCCGCTGGTGTCGTCCCAGTTCACTCTGATTCACCTCGGGGAAGGAAGGGGCGGCCGGGGCCGCTCAACGCGTTCGGTTCAGGCTCTGGAGCGCGGCGCGCAGCAGCCGGGGCACGGGGGGCTGGGCCCCTTCGGCCAGGGCGGCCTCGGCCTGGGGGGCGACCAGCGCGACCGCTTCCTCGGCCTCGCGAGGGGCGTAGCCGAGGCCGATCAGGGCCGCGTGCAGCTGGTCGCTCCAGGCGGTGGGGCCCGTGCCGCCGGCCGCCTGGCGGCCGATCGTCGTACCGGCCGGCGCGCCGAGTCTGTCCTTCAGTTCGAGCAGGAGCTTCTGGGCGCCCTTCTTGCCGATGCCGGGGACGGCGGTCAGCGCCCTCTCGTCCCCGGTGGACACCGCGAGCCGCAGCGCGTCCGGGCTGTGCACCGCGAGCATCGCCTGTGCCAGCCGGGGCCCGACGCCGCTGGCGGTCTGGAGCAGCTCGAACACCTGGCGTTCGTCGTCGTCCGCGAAGCCGTACAGGGTGAGGGAGTCCTCCCGGACGACCAGTGAGGTGGCGAGTCTGGCCTCCTGGCCGACGCGGAGCGCGGCGAGCGTCCCGGGGGTGCACTGGACGGCCATGCCGACGCCGCCGACCTCGATCACCGCCGTGGTCGGGGCGAGGGCGGCGACCGGGCCGCTGACGAAAGCGATCATCGCGTGACCTTCCGTACGGAAGCGGTGGGGGGGATACGGGAGCGGGCCGCCGCGTGCGCCAGCTGGAGGCGGTTCATCACGGGGGCGCGCCAGATGTGGCAGATCGCGAGCGCGAGGGCGTCCGCGGCGTCGGCCGGTTTGGGCGGGGCGTCCAGCCGCAGCAGCCGGGTGACCATCGCGCCGACCTGCGCCTTGTCGGCCCGGCCGCTGCCGGTGACGGCGGCCTTGACCTCACTGGGGGTGTGCAGGGCGACCGGGATCCCACGGCGGGAGGCGCAGAGCATGGCGACCGCGCTGGCCTGGGCGGTGCCCATGACCGTACGCACATTGTGCTGGGCGAACACCCGCTCCACCGCGACGAGTTCGGGCCGGTGTTCGTCGATCCATGCCTCGATGCCCTGCTCGATGGCGACCAGCCGGGGGCCGATCTCCGTGTCGGCGGCCGTACGCACGACACCGACGCCGAGCATGGTCAGCGGGCGGCCCGCGGCCCCCTCGACGACCCCGATCCCGCACCGGGTCAGTCCGGGGTCCACTCCCAGCACCCGCATGTCGCCCCTCACTGTTCGCTCACCCGTTCTCCCCAGCGGAAGAACGGCTGATCAGCACAGTATCGGTCACCACTGACAACGCGACGGGCCGACAGGACAACAGTCCCTGCCGGCCCGTCGGATGAAGCCGTGTCAGACCCGGTCGGCCGAGCGCTCAGGCGTCGACCTTCTCCATCACGTCGTCCGAGACATCGAAGTTGGCGAAGACGTTCTGCACGTCGTCGCTGTCCTCCAGCGCGTCGATCAGCTTGAAGATCTTGCGCGCGCCGTCCTCGTCCAGCTCGACCTGCATGGTCGGTACGAAGTTGGCGTCGGCCGAGTCGTAGTCGATACCTGCCTCCTGGAGCGCGGTACGGACCGCGACCAGGTCGGTGGCCTCGCTGAGCACCTCGAACGACTCACCGAGGTCGTTGACCTCCTCGGCGCCCGCGTCCAGCACGGCGCCCAGGACGTCGTCCTCGGTCAGCTCGCCCTTGGCGACGATCACGACACCCTTGCGGTTGAAGAGGTACGAGACGGAGCCGGGGTCGGCCATCGAACCGCCGTTGCGGGTCATGGCGACGCGGACGTCGGAGGCGGCGCGGTTGCGGTTGTCGGTGAGGCACTCGATGAGCACCGCGACACCGTTCGGGCCGTATCCCTCGTACATGATCGTCTCGTAGTCGGCGCCGCCGGCCTCAAGACCGGCGCCGCGCTTGACGGCCGAGTCGATGTTCTTGTTCGGTACGGAACTCTTCTTCGCCTTCTGAATGGCGTCGAAGAGGGTCGGGTTGCCGTCGACATCGGCGCCGCCGGTGCGGGCCGCGACCTCGATGTTCTTGATCAGCTTCGCGAAGAGCTTGCCGCGCTTGGCATCGATCACGGCCTTCTTGTGCTTCGTCGTAGCCCATTTAGAGTGGCCGGACATCTGCCTGTCTCCTTCGCGTAACCAAATCCTGCTCCGTTCGGCAGCGATCCTACCGGGAACCGGTCACCGTGCGGCGCGCACCATCTCCGCGAAGAAACGGTGCAACCGGTGGTCGCCCGTCAGCTCCGGATGGAACGAGGTCGCGAGCGCGTTCCCCTGCCGTACGGCGACGGCATGGCCGCCGTACTCCGCGAGCACCTCGGCGCCCGCGCCGAGCGACTCGACCCAGGGCGCCCGGATGAAGACGCCCTCGACGGGACCGCCCCCGACCCCGGCGACCTCCACGGCCGCCTCGAAGGACTCGTTCTGCCGGCCGAAGGCGTTGCGGCGGACGATCATGTCGATGCCGCCGACCGTCTCCTGGTCCGAGCGCGGGTCGAGGATCTTCTCCGCGAGCATGATCATCCCGGCGCAGGTGCCGTAGACCGGCATCCCGCCGCGTACCCGGGTGCGCAGCGGCTCCAGCATCCCGAAGAGGACGGCCAGTTTGGACATCGTGGTGGACTCGCCGCCCGGGATCACCAGCCCCTCGACCCCGTCGAGCTCCTCGGGGCGCCGGACGCTCCTGGCCTCGGCGCCCGCCGCGGTCAGGGCCGTCAGATGCTCCCGGACGTCGCCCTGGAGCGCCAGGACGCCGATCACCGGTGCGCTCATCGGTGCTTACCAGCCACGGTTCGCGTAGCGCTCGGACTCGGGGAGGGTGTCGCAGTTGATGCCGACCATCGCCTCGCCGAGGTTGCGCGACGCGTCCGCGATGACCTTCGGGTCGTCGTAGAAGGTGGTGGCCTTCACGATCGCGGCGGCGCGCTTGGCCGGGTCGCCCGACTTGAAGATGCCGGAGCCCACGAAGACGCCCTCGGCGCCGAGCTGACGCATCAGCGCCGCGTCCGCCGGGGTGGCGACCCCGCCCGCGGAGAACAGCACCACCGGCAGCTTGCCGAGCGTCGCGACCTCCTTGACGATCTCGTACGGGGCGCGCAGCTCCTTGGCGGCGGCGTACAGCTCGTTGTTGTCGAAGCCGCGCAGCTTCGCGATCTCGTTCTTGATCTGCCGCAGATGGCGTACGGCCTCCACCACGTTGCCCGTGCCGGCCTCGCCCTTGGAGCGGATCATGGCCGCGCCCTCGCCGATCCGGCGCAGCGCCTCCCCGAGGTTGGTGGCACCGCAGACGAAGGGGGTCGTGAACGCCCACTTGTCCGAGTGGTTCACCTCGTCGGCGGGGGTCAGCACCTCGGACTCGTCGATGTAGTCCACTCCGAGCGACTGGAGGATCTGGGCCTCCACGAAGTGGCCGATACGGGACTTGGCCATCACCGGGATCGAGACCGCGGCGATGATCGACTCGATCATGTCCGGGTCGGACATCCGGGCGACGCCACCGTCCTTGCGGATGTCGGCGGGCACCCGCTCCAGCGCCATGACGGCGACCGCCCCGGCGTCCTCGGCGATCTTCGCCTGCTCCGGTGTGACGACATCCATGATCACACCGCCCTTGAGCTGCTCGGCCATACCGCGCTTGACGCGCGCGGTGCCGGTCGCGGAGGTGGCGGGCTGGGGGACGGTGGGAAGTGTGGTGGACACGGGGGCGACCTCACTGGCTGAAAACGGATGAAGTTACGGCCCCCTCAGGGAACGCCCCGCGACCAGTCCACAGCAAGGGCCAATGGGCAGGCGGTGGATCATTCTCCGGTCGGAGTCTCCGGCCGAAGCCCGCCGCCCACCCCTCCCCGGTCCCCGCTCAGCTCCCCGGCCGGTCGGCCAGTGCCACCGGCGGCTCGTCGTCCATCTCGAACGCGAGCGGGAACGGCGCGTGCCCTGCCAGCCGGAACCAGCGGACCTTGCGGTGGCGCCGCAGGGCGCGGGCCGCGCGCACGGCGTCGTTGTGGAACCGCCGGGCCATGGGAACGCGCCGTACCGCCGCCGCCAGCTCCTTGGCGGCTTCCTCGCCACCCGGGGCCGCCTGGACGGCCTCCATCTGCGCGGTCTCGCCGAACACGGCGCGCAGCGCCTGGCTCAGCTCGCTCTCGGCGACCTCCCGCTGTTCCTCCTCCGCCTGCCGCGCCGCGTGCGCCGCCTGGTACAGCACGATCGACGCGGCCGGGTCGAGCACCCCCGAGGAAGCCAGCTCCTGGGTGACCGAGGCGCGCCGCAGGAGTTGGGCGTCGAGGGCGGCGCGGGCCGCGTCGATCCGGGTGTGCAGCCGGTCGAGCCGTCCCGCGGTCCAGCTGAGGTAGAGGCCGACCGCGATGACGCCGACGATGATCCACACAAGGGTTGAGGTCACGCCCGGCAGGCTACGGGGTCGGCGCCCGACGGCGCGCCCCGGCCCGGCGCGCGCCTACCTCCGCGCCGGGCCCGCCCCGTACCGTCTACTCCCGCGCCAGGCCGAACCGCGCCCGCAGCCCGGTCCGTTCGTCCGCGGCGACCGACGCGGCGCCGTCCGCCACCGTCTCGTACACCGCGAGGATGTCCGCGCCGACCGTCGACCAGTCGAAGCGGCGCACATGCGCGCTGCCCCGCTCGCGCAGCCGCGCGCGGCGGTCGGGGTCGCCCAGCAGCCGGATCGCCGCGCCGGCCAGGGCGTCCGCGTCCTCGTTGGTGAAGAGTTCCCCGGCGGCGCCCTGGTCCAGGACCTGCGCGAAGGCGTCGAGGTTGCTCGCGAGGACCGCCGCGCCCGCCGACAGCGCCTCCACCAGGATGATGCCGAAGCTCTCGCCGCCGGTGTTGGGGGCGACGTACAGATCGACGCTGCGCAGCAGCCTGGCCTTGTCCTCGTCGCTGACCATGCCGAGGAACCCGACGCGCTCGCGCATCCGCTCCGGCAGCGACTCGACCGCCTCCTTCTCGTCCCCGCGGCCCGCGACCAGCAGCCGGGCCTCCGGGTGGACGGCGAGGATCTTCGGCAGGGCCTTCATCAGTACGGGCAGGCCCTTGCGGGGCTCGTCGATGCGTCCTATGAAGCCGATGGTCCCGCCCTGCCAGTCCGGGTTCGGCTCGGCACGGGCGAAGAAGTCGACGTCGACGCCGTTCGGGATGACCACGGCGTCGCCGCCGAGGTGCTCGACCAGGGTCCGCCGGGCGTACTCGCTCACGGCGATCCGCGCGCTGATCTTCTCCAGCGCGGGCTGGAGGATCGGGTACGCGGCGATCATGGCCCGGGAGCGCGGGTTGGAGGTGTGGAAGGTCGCGACGATGGGCCCCTGCGCCGCCCAGCAGGCGAGCAGCCCCAGCGACGGCGAGGCCGGTTCATGGATGTGGATGACGTCGAAGGTGCCGTCGTGGAGCCATCGGCGGACCCGCGCGGCGGACAGGAAACCGAAGTTCAGCCGGGCGACCGAGCCGTTGTACGGGACGGGCACGGCGCGCCCGGCGGAGACGGCGTACGGCGGCAGCGGCGTCTCGTCGTCGGCGGGCGCGAGGACCGAGACCTCGTGGCCGAGGCCGATGAGGTGCTCCGCCAGGTCCCTGATGTGGAACTGGACGCCACCGGGCACATCCCAGGAGTACGGGCAGACGATGCCGATCCTCACCCGGTCCCCCGTTCCAGATCCGCGAGCCACAGCCGTTGCAGCATGTGCCAGTCCTCCGGGTGCTCGGCGATTCCGGTGGCGAAGGCGTCGGCCATCGCCTGGGTCATCACGGCCGTCCTCTCCACGCGCGTCCCCGTCGCGGGAACCTCGACGGCGGGATGGAGCCGCCCCCGCAGCACCGGGGAGTCGTCGAACCACAGCGACACCGGGTACAGCACCGCCCCGGTCTGCTGGGCGAGCAGCGCGGGCCCGGCGGGCATCCGGGCGCGGTCCCCGAAGAAGTCGACCTCGACGCCGGACGACGACAGATCGCGGTCGGCGACGAGACAGACCAGACCGCCCGCGCGCAGCCGCCGCGCGAGCATGCCGAAGGCGGAGCCGCCGTCGTGCGGCAGGACCTCCATACCGAGGCTCTGCCGGTAGGCGACGAACCGGTCGTAGAGCGATGCGGGCTTCAGCCGCTCGGCGACCGTCGTGAAGGGCACGTCATGGGCGCGGGTGAGCCAGGCCCCGGCGAGATCCCAGTTGGCCATGTGCGGCAGCGCGAGGACGACCCCGCGTCCGGCGGCGAGGTGGTCGAAGGCCAGCTCCATGTTCTTGATCTCGACGCCGGCGCGCACCCGCTCCGTGCTCCAGGCGGGCAGCCTGAAGGACTCCATCCAGTAGCGGGTGTACGAGCGCATGCCGGCCCGGGAGAGCGCGGCGAGCCGCTCGGGCGAGGCGTCGGGCACGACCCGCGCCAGATTCGATTCGAGGCGCAGCACGCTCTTGCCGCGCCGCTTCCACAGGGTGTCCGCGAGGGTACGGCCGAGGGCGGCGGCGGCGGGTTCGGGGAGCTTCTTGACGGTGGCCCAGCCGATTCCGTACAGCGCGTCGGCCACCCGGTCGCTCGCGCCGCTCACGGGGTGGTCCCCCGCGCGGCGCCGTCCTGCGCGGCCGCGTCCGCGGCGTCCGCCTCGGCGGACTCGCGCCGTACGGTGACGACACGCTGCCCGAGGGTGACCGCGCTGCCCACGGCGACGATCCAGAGGGCGATCGGGAGCAGGACGTCGATGCCGGGCACGCCGAAGCCGTGCAGCCCGGCGAGACCGGCGGCGACGAGCGAGATCACCAGCCGTTCGGCGCGTTCGATCAGTCCGTTCACGGCCACCGGCAGCCCGATGGACTCGCCGCGCGCCTTGGTGTACGAGACGACCTGGCCACTGGCGAGACAGAAGATCGAGACCGCGCAGAGCGTGAGGTCGTCACCGCCGCCCGCGTACCAGAGCGCGAAGCCGCCGAAGATCGCGCCGTCCGCGACCCGGTCGAGGGTCGAGTCCAGGAAGGCGCCCCAGCGGCTGGTGACGCCCGCCTGGCGTGCCATGTTGCCGTCGATCAGATCGGAGAAGACGAAGACGGTGATGACGATGGTGCCCCAGAAGAACTCCCCGCGGGGAAAGAAGACCAGCGCACCCGCCATCACTCCGGCCGTACCGATGAGCGTGACCGCGTCCGGGGTGACTCCGCGGCGGAGCAGAAACGCTGCGAACGGTGTGAGGACACGCGTGAAGAATGCACGCGCGTACTTGTTCAGCATGGCCTTCCCGAGGTTCGGTTGGCCGCGCGGCCCCGACGGCCACCGGCTGGCCCATCGTAGCCACGACCGTCGCACGGCACCGCCGGGCACCCGGGCCGGGCCGCGGTGTCCGACGTATGGACGCACCAAAACCGAAGTGCGAAGCTCGAAGGACCACCGCGGGCATGCCGGAGCCCCCGTCGGCCCGCCTTTCCCCAGTCCCTCACCGTGAGCCGTGCGAAACGACCGGGAGGCAGGACACCATGGGCGACAGAACACGCGCGCACTCCGGAGCCGCCGACGGGGCGGCGACACCCTGCCCGCCCGCGTCCGTACGGAACGTGGTGCTGGTCGGCCACAGCGGCTCGGGGAAGACCACCCTCGTCGAGGCCCTGGCGCTCACGGCGGGCGCGGTGAACCGGGCGGGCCGGGTCGAGGACGGCGCGACCGTCTCCGACTACGACGAGATCGAGCACCGCCAGCGGCGTTCCGTACAGCTGTCGCTCGTCCCGCTGGAGTGGGACGGACACCGGATCAATCTGCTGGACACCCCCGGCCACGCGGATTTCGTCGGGGAGCTCAGGGCGGGGCTGCGCGCGGCCGACGCGGCCCTCTTCGTCGTCTCGGCCGCCCAGGAGGCGGACGCGGTGGCCGGCGCGGCCCGTACCGTCTGGGAGGAGTGCGCGGCGGTCGGGATGCCGCGCGCCGTCGTCGTCACGCATCTGGACACGGCGCGCACCGGCTTCGACGCGATGACCGGGGTCTGCGCGCGGATCCTCGGCGGCGACGACCCCGACGCCGTACTGCCGCTGTATCTCCCGGTGTACGGCCCGGAGGGGGCCGACGGGCACCGCAGGGCCACCGGGCTGACCGGGCTGCTCTCCGGGCGGACCGGCGACTACGCCACGGGGGTACGCCGGGAGGGGCCGCCGGAGCCGGGGCGGCTGCCGCTGATCGAGGAGGCGCGCGGGCGGCTGATCGAGGGGATCATCGCCGGGAGCGAGGACGAGACGCTGCTGGACCGCTATCTCGGCGGCGACGACATCGATCTCGCGACGCTGACCGGGGATCTGGAGAAGGCGGTGGCCCGGGGCGTCTTCCATCCGGTGCTCGCGGCGGCGCCCGCCGCGCCCGGCGCCCGGCAGGGGCTGGGCACCGTCGAGCTGCTCGACCTGATCACGGCCGGTTTCCCGAGCCCGCTGGAGCGCCCGGCCCCGGTGGTCACCGCCCCGGACGGCTCCGCGCGCCCCGGGATCGGCTGCGATCCGGAAGGACCGCTCGTCGCCGAGGTCGTCAGGACCGCCTCCGACCCCTACGTGGGGAGGATCTCTCTCGTACGGGTCTTCTCCGGCACCCTGCGCCCGGACGCGACCGTGCGTGTCTCGGGCCACGGTCTCACCGGCCGCGGCCACCAGGACCATGACCTCGACGAACGGATCGGCTCGCTCTCCTCGCCCTTCGGCGGACAGCAGCGCGTCCTCGACCACTGCGCGGCGGGCGATCTGGCCTGCATCGGCAGGCTGACCCGTGCCGAGACCGGGGACACCCTGTCGGGGCCGGACGATCCGCTGCTGATGGAGGTCTGGCCGATGCCCGACCCGCTGCTGCCGCTCGCGGTCCGGGCCCACGGCAAGGCGGACGAGGACCGGCTGTCCCAGGGGCTGGCCCGGCTGGTCGCCGAGGACCCGGCGATGCGTCTCGAACAGAACCCGGACACCGGCCAACTGGTGCTCTGGTGTCTGGGCGAGGCCCACCGGGATGTCGCGCTGGACCGGCTGCGCGGCCGGTACGGCGTCCAGGTCGACGCCGTGCCGTACAGGGTCGCGCTGCGCGAGACCTTCGGCGGGCCGGCCCGGGGGCGCGGCCGGCAGGTGAAGCAGTCCGGCGGGCACGGCCAGTTCGCGATCTGCGAGATCGCGGTGGAGCCGCTGCCCGCCGGGTCGGGGGTCGAGTTCGTCGACAAGGTGGTCGGCGGGGCGGTGCCGCGCCACTTCGTCCCCTCCGTGGAGAAGGGAGTACGGGCCCAGGCGGCGCGCGGGGTGGTGGCGGGCCATCCCCTGGTGGACATCAGGGTCACGCTGCTCGACGGGAAGGCCCACTCGGTGGACTCCTCCGACGCCGCGTTCCAGACGGCGGGCGCGCTGGCGCTGCGCGAGGCGGCGGACGCGGCACCGATCCATCTGCTGGAGCCGGTGGCCGAGGTGACCGTACTGGTCCCCGACACGTATGTGGGGCCGGTGATGAGCGACCTCTCGGGTCGGCGCGGCCGGGTGGTCGGCACCGAACAGACCGGCGCGGGACGGACGTCGGTACGCGCCGAGGTGCCGGAGCTGGAGATCGGGCGGTACGCCGTGGAGCTGCGGTCCGTCTCGCACGGCACCGGCCGGTTCAGCCGCGCGTACGCCCGCCACGAACCGATGCCGCAGGCGGTGGCGGAGCGGCTGCGCGCCCGGGAGAGCGGCCAGGAGAGCGGCAACGGCTGAGTCCTGTGCGGGTGTTGTGCTTCTGTGGACATGTGGCGTAGACCTGCCGGCACCCATGACGCGGACGGCATGGCCCGGTTACTCTGAGGTGCCCAGCTCCAGCAGGTGTGCGGGGCACGCGGGCAGGGAAGAGCTCGCGGCGGCGGAAGCGTGCGGTGAGGGGGCGGCAGTGGCGGACGATGTATTCGACTTCAGCCCGGGGGCACAGATCCCCCTCCAGGGGTCGGCCGGACAGACGGCGGCGACCCACGCCCTCGCCTCGGCGGCGTACCGGGACAGTCCGGTGGAGGAGATCCTCAAGGCGGACAACGAGTGGCACAAGTCCGGGGTGTCCAAGGGCAAGGTCTCGCTCTTCGAGCCCAATCTGGGCGAGGCGTTCGCCCGCGCGGTGCAGCTGCGGATGCTCGGCGGCGGCCGGGCGGACCTCATCCAGTCCTTCGGCATGGAGCCGCAGTCGGTGGTCGAGCACTGCCTGTCCGCGACGCGCATCCGCAAGGAGCGGGACAAGAAACTCACGGCGGTGACCGCCCTGTTCGGGCTGGTCTTCCTGCCGGGGCTGCTGGTCTGGCTGGGCGTCTTCCAGCTGCGCCGCACCCTGGCCGGGGCGAAGGACAAACGGTCCGGGGCGATCGGCACCGTCCTGCTGGTGGGGGTGGCCGGGGCGGCGCTGATCCTGCTGCTCAAGCTGCCGTTCACCGGTGTCCTCGGCTGGTACGTACGCGGCATGATCCTCGCGCCCGTCATCGGCTGGGTGCTGGCCAAGCGGATCTGTGAGGAGACCGCGAAGGATCTGCGGACCCGCTGGGACGACCTCCTGTCGGGCGGCGGCCTCGGCGCCAAGGTCCCCGAGGCCGTCCCCGGCAATCCGGGCGACGCCTCCAGGGAGGCGCTGCGCCAGGGTCTGGAGAAGCTCAGCGCCGAGCAGCGGTCGAACATCGTGTTCTACGCCGGCCCCAAGGGGATACTCGGCATGGGCACCCGCTGGGGCAGCTGGCAGCTGGCCGAGGAGCTGATCCCCAAGGACCCGTCCAAGGAGATCCACCAGTTCCGCAGCTACGACGTGATACGCGCGATCCACGACCAGCTGAAGCTGCTGGAGCGCGGCCCGATCAACTCCGGTGGGTTTCCGCCGCCTTCGGTCAGGCACTGGATCGTGTCGCCGGTCGGCGAGGGCGCGGGTGCCGTGTCCAGGCCCTCGGGCCAGGACGTGGAGAACTTCCAGTTCAAGAGCCACGAGATACAGCGCATCTGCAACCACCAGCAGTTCGGCAGCGGTAACCGCCACTATCTGGGCGTGCAGTTCACCCTCTGGGACGGCCAGTTGGTGATCACGATGATGATCACGGTCACCGTGCTCCACCAGACGCTGCGGATCGAGGTCACGGGGCACGCCCTGGGCCCGGTCCACCCGCTCTTCACCACGAAGTCGTCGCCCAAGACCGTCACCGTGCCCAAGACCATCCGCTTCTGGGAGACCACCACCCGGACGCTGCCCCTGGTCGAGCCGCGCGAGGCGGTCCGGCTCGCGGTGCGCGCGCCGTTCACCTGGTATCCGCCGCTCCTGGACTTCCTCGGCGGCAAGATGACGCTGCCCGAGCCCTTCGGTCTGCGCCACTCCTGGGCCGACCAGCCCTGGCGCCACCGCTTCATGGCCGACGACGCGATGCGCGCCGCCACCCCCGTACTGCGGGTGGCGCACGCGGCGGCGCTGCGGGTCCTGGAGGAGCACGGCGTGGACATCGAGCGCTTCGGCAACCGCTCGTCGGCCCTCAGCGGCGCGGTCCAGGACGCGGCACCGAGGAAGGCCGACGTGTACGACGCGTAGCGGCGGCGCGGCGCCCGGCCCCGCAGTCGTACGGCTACGGCTGTACGGGCCAGGCGTCCGCCAGCATCGCCCGGGTGTCGGCGAGCAGTTGCGGAAGCACCTTCGTATGCCCGACCACCGGCATGAAGTTGGTGTCGCCGCCCCAGCGCGGCACCACATGCTGATGCAAATGCGCGGCGATCCCGGCCCCGGCCGACACGCCCTGGTTCATCCCGATGTTGAAGCCGTGCGCCCCGGACGCCGCCCGGAGCGCCGTCATCGCCCGCTTGGTGAGAAGCCCCAGCTCGGCGGTCTCCGCCTCGTCCAGCTCCGTGTAGTCGGCGACATGCCGGAAGGGCACCACCATCAGATGCCCGCCGTTGTACGGGTAGAGGTTCAGCACCGCGTACACCCGCTCGCCACGGGCGATGATCAGCCCGTCCTCGTCGGATTTCGATGGGATGGAGCAGAAGGGACAGCCGTCACCGGCGCCCGGCCCGGTGGGCTTGTTCTCACCCTGGATATAGGCCATCCGATGGGGCGTCCACAGGCGCTGGAACGCGTCCTGGGTCCCCACTCCGATCTGCTGCTCCGGCTCACTCGTCATGCTGTGCAGCATATGACTTCGCCCCGGGGAAGCGTGTCGCCGGGCCCGCCCCGGTCTCCCCCGCGATGCCGGGGCGACGCCGATCCGGGCGCGGGCAGCGGGAGGCCCCCGGCGGCGATCTTCAGTTCTAGCGGTCGTTGCAACACTGCCGTCCGGGGGCCGTTTCGCTCGTACGTCAGACCTGGACGCGGTCCTCGACGGCCTTCGCGATCTTCGCGATGGCCTCGTCGGCGGGGATGCCGTTCTCCTGCGTACCGTCGCGGTAGCGGAAGGAGACGGCGCCGTTGGCCATGTCCTCGTCACCCGCGATGATCATGAACGGGACCTTCAGCTTCTGCTGGTTCCTGATCTTCTTCTGCATACGGTCCGAGGACGCGTCGACATCGACCCGCAGCCCCTGCTTCCTGGCCTTCGCCGCGAACTCCTGGAGGTACGGGATGTGCGCGTCACCGATCGGGATGCCCACCGCCTGCACCGGCGCCAGCCAGACCGGGAAGGCGCCCGCGTAGTGCTCCAGCAGGACCGCGAAGAACCGCTCGATGGAGCCGAACAGCGCCCGGTGGATCATGACGGGACGCTGCTTGGAACCGTCCGGGGAGGTGTACTCCAGGTCGAAGCGCTCCGGCAGGTTGAAGTCCAGCTGGACGGTCGACATCTGCCAGGTACGGCCGATGGCGTCGCGCGCCTGTACGGAGATCTTCGGGCCGTAGAACGCGGCCCCGCCCGGGTCGGGAACCAGCGGCAGCCCCTGCTTCTCGGCGACCCGCCGCAGCGTCTCGGTGGCCTCTTCCCACACCTCGTCCGTCCCGACGAACTTCTCGGGGTCCTTGGTGGACAGCTCCAGATAGAAGTCGGTCAGCCCGTAGTCACGGAGCAGGTTCAGCACGAAGGTCAGCGTCGAGTCCAGCTCGTCCGCCATCTGCTCCTTGGTGCAGTAGATGTGCGCGTCGTCCTGGGTGAAACCGCGGGCCCGGGTCAGTCCGTGCACGACGCCGGACTTCTCGTACCGGTAGACCGTCCCGAACTCGAAGAGCCGCAGGGGCAGTTCGCGGTACGACCGGCCCCGGGCATCGAAGATCAGGTTGTGCATCGGGCAGTTCATGGGCTTGAGGTAGTAGTCCACGCCCTCGTCGAGCTGCATGGGCGGGTACATACCGTCGGCGTACCAGTCCAGGTGCCCGGACTTCTCGAAGAGCTTCCCCTTGGTGGCGTGGGGCGAGTAGACGAACTCGTACCCCTCCTCCTCGTGCCGGCGGCGCGAGTAGTCCTCCATGGCGCGCCGGATGACACCGCCCTTGGGGTGGAAGACCGCGAGGCCCGAGCCGATCTCGTCGGGGAAGGAGAAGAGGTCCAGCTCGTTGCCGAGCTTGCGGTGGTCGCGCTTCTCGGCCTCGGCGAGGAACTCCAGGTGCGCCTTCAGCTCCTCCTTCGACGGCCACGCGGTGCCGTAGATGCGCTGGAGCATCGGGTTCTTCTCGCTGCCGCGCCAGTACGCGGCGGCGTTGCGCATCAGCTTGAACGCCGGGATGTTCCGGGTGGTGGGCAGGTGCGGGCCCCGGCAGAGGTCCTTCCAGCACAGCTCGCCGGTCTTCGCGTCCAGGTTGTCGTAGATGGTCAGCTCGCCGCCGCCCACCTCGACATCGGCGCCGTCGTCGGTCGAGGCCGAGCCCTTGATACCGATCAGTTCCAGCTTGTACGGCTCGTCGGCCAGCTCCTCGCGCGCCGCCTCGTCGGTGACCACGCGGCGGGAGAAACGCTGGCCGCGCTTCTGGATCTCCTGCATCTTCTTCTCGATGGCCTTGAGGTCATCGGGGGTGAAGGGGGTCCGCACGTCGAAGTCGTAGTAGAAGCCGTCCTTGACCGGCGGGCCGATGCCCAGCTTGGCCTCGGGGTGCAGCTCCTGCACGGCCTGGGCCATCACATGCGCGGTGGAGTGGCGCAGGATGTTCAGGCCGTCCTCGGAGGAGATCTCGACGGGCTCGACGACCTCGCCCTCGGCCACGCCGTACGCGAGGTCCCGCAGCTCGCCGTCGACCCGGGCGGCCACGACAGTGCGCTCGCCGGGGAAGAGGTCGGCCGCCGTAGTGCCCGTCGTCACCACGCGCTCTTCCCGCTCGGAATCGCGTTGGATGATCACACGGACGTCTGACACCGGTCTCTCCTGACCTACGGGACGCGACAGCGGACGCTGCGCACCCGAATCGTACCGATCCCGGAGGGGCGCTCGCGAAACGGTTTACCGCGCCCGCCCCGGACGCCCTCCGCACACGCGCCCGCCCATGCCCCTCCCCCGGCCCCCGCACGCCCCCTTCCGCGCCTCCGACGGCTCCGCGCGCCGCCGTAAACGACGCATACCGCACGACCTGTCCGGGTAGCACCGATTCGGGCAGTGGGGACTCCCTCTGCCGCCGACGCGCGAGGAGTTCGGGGATGACGTGGTGGTACGAAGGACCGCTGGCCGCGTTCTGCACCGGGACGACGGGGGCGGACACCGAGCAGGACCGGATCATCTCGGCGTCCCTGGTCGTGCAGGACATGGCGGACATACGCCCCCGGGTGACCCGGTGGCTGATCGATCCGGGGGTGGAGCTGCCGCCCGTGGCCGTCGAGGCGCACGGCCTGACCGCCGACTTCCTGCACCGCAACGGCCGCTGGCCCGCGCCCGTGATCGAGGAGATCGGCAGGGCGCTGGGCGGGCAGTGCGCGGCGGGCCGGCCGCTCGTGGTGATGAACGCGCCGTTCCATCTGACCGTCCTCGACCGTGAGCTGCGACGCCACCGGGCCTCGGCCCTGGCCCGCGCCCTGGAGGGCGTCCCGCTCTGTGTGCTCGACCCCCGGGTCCTCGACAGCCATCTGGACCGGTACCGCAAGGGCCGCCGTGCCCTCACCGATCTCTGCGCGCACTACGGCGTGAAGCCCGGCGGCGCGTACGGCGGCGAGCTGACCGCCCTGTCGGCGCTGGAGGTGACCCGGGCGATCGGGCGCAGATTCGCCCCCCGGATGCAGCGGCTCAGCGCGGCGGAGCTGCACACGCTCCAGACGTACTGGTACAAGGAGGGGGCGCGTGGCACACGCCACTGGCTCCCGCTCCCCGGCACGGAGGAACCGGCGGCGCCCACCTGGCCGCTCCGCCCCGAACTGCCCGCGGAGGCAGCCTGATCCACCCCGCCCCGGAACGCGCGAAGGCCGGTCCGTCGATGACGGACCGGCCTTTCCCGGTGGGCGATACTGGGTTCGAACCAGTGACCTCTTCGGTGTGAACGAAGCGCTCTCCCACTGAGCTAATCGCCCGGGAACGCCTGAACCATACAGGCCCCGGCGGGGTTCGTTCAAACCGTGGGGGCCGCCCCCGGTACGTACTCACCCCTCCGTCTGAGTACGGGAGCCGATGGCCCGGAACATCGCGCGGCCCACACTCGGCCCATGGAGAATGTCCCGCGCCCCGCGCGTGAACTGACGCTCATCGACCAGGAACTGGGCCGGCTCGACGGCCGCAGGGTCCAGTTGCTGGCGCGCCGGGCCCACTCGGGCGGCTGCGCACCCCGCCGCCCACGGCGGCGCTGACGGCCCAACTCCCCCTGCTGCTCTGGGCCCTGGCCGTCGACGGCGGCGCTCTCGGGACGACCTGTGCGCTGCTGGTGACGGCCGCGCCGGACACGGCGGTCGCGCTGGGACTCCGGGCGCCGCTGGTGCTCGGTGGCGTGGTCCTCGGGCTGGACGCGCTGCACGAGCTGGCGCCCTATACGGTCCAGGCCATGGGCGCGCTGGCGGGGCTGCTGCTCCTGGGGGTGGGGGCGACGTACGAACAGCGACTGCGGGACGCCCGCAGGCTGCGCCGGGGGTTCGCCAGGATGCGCCGACCGCGCGGGACGGGGCGAACGACGGGGCCCCGAAGACCTGTCGGTAGGTCTTCGGGGCCCCGGTCCGGGTGGGCGATACTGGGTTCGAACCAGTGACCTCTTCGGTGTGAACGAAGCGCTCTCCCACTGAGCTAATCGCCCCGGACGCACCGCATACATTACCCCATGTCAGGGGCGGCTCCGGACGCGTAGCGACGGCTCAGCGACAACCGTGCGCGACGCTCCCGCCGACCGGGGCTCACTGGCTGATCTTCCAGGGCATGACGAGCCCGAACTTCCAGAGGTAGATCCCGGCCAGCACGGCGACGATCACCAGGCCGACGGTGGTGAGGATGATGTTGCGCCGCCGGACCTTGGGATCGAGGGCCTTGCGGGTCGCCTCCGTGACCTTGCGCCGGGTCCAGCGCAGCACCAGCTGGGCCCAGACGAACTCGGTCGCCCAGATCGCCATACCGCCGAAGATCACCAGCCAGCCCGGCCCCGGCAGCGGCAGCATGATGACGCCGCCGATCACCACCGCGAGGCCGACGACGAAGACGCCGACCTGCCAGCTCAGATGGAGCGTCCTGGACGCCTTGATGAAGCGCGGGGCACGGGAGCCGAGCTCACGCCGCGGCGCCTTCCCGTCCACGCCGTCCGTCACGTCCTCCGCCACGGGCTCCTCTGCCACCCGTACGGCGATGGAACCCCGTTCGCCACTCTCCGCGCCCATAACGCCAATCTACCGGAGCCCTCGGAATTCCTCTTCTCACCGCAATGGCGGTACGACCCGAAGTAGCACACCGCCATACGAGCTACCCGAAGGATCACAAAACAGACAGAGGGGTTTACAACGGCACCGTAGGTGGCATGTCGATTTCGCCGACGTGCGAATCCCCGAGCGCACACTGAGCGAAAGGCCCTGGCGCTTATGAACACCACGGTCAGCTGCGAGCTGCACCTGCGCCTCGTTGTATCGAGCGAGTCCTCACTGCCTGTACCCGCGGGCCTGCGGTATGACACGGCCGATCCCTACGCCGTGCACGCCACCTTCCACACCGGAGCCGAAGAGACGGTCGAATGGGTGTTCGCCCGAGATCTTCTCGCCGAGGGGCTGCACCGGCCCACCGGCACCGGCGACGTCCGAGTCTGGCCGTCCCGCAGTCACGGTCAGGGCGTTGTCTGCATCGCCCTGAGCTCTCCGGAGGGAGAGGCCCTGCTGGAAGCCCCGGCACGGGCCCTGGAGTCGTTCCTCAAGCGGACCGACGCCGCGGTGCCACCCGGCACCGAGCATCGTCACTTCGACCTCGACACGGAACTCTCACACATCCTGGCCGAGAGCTGAGCCAAGGGCCGAGAGCTGCCCGGCGCCGTCCGACTCGGGGAGACGGCGCCGCGCGGACAATCGCATACGGAGGACACCGGCGCCGTCCCGCGCACCCACCGCGGCGACGGCGCCGGTGCGTCCGGGCCCCGGCGGGGGCGGACCCACCCCTGTACAACGGCTAAAGTCGGCGGAATTCCACGGGCACCGGCCCGTGGCAGTCCTCGGAGCCGACCGTGCTGATTTCACACGACACCCGGATCGCCCTCGACGTGGTCGTCGATCTGGTGAACACCGCGCCGGCGCCCGGCGACGACGGCACACCGGACTCGCTCGGGGACGTCCAAGGGCTGTACGCCTTCGTGCGCGAGCACCACATCAGCGGGGTCGACGACCTCGGCGCCCGGGATCTGCGGGCGGTGCGGGACGTACGGGCCCGCTTCGCGGAGGTCTTCGCCACGCCGGACGCGCGCACCGCCGCCGATCTGATCAATCAGCTGGTGGCCGCCGCCGGTACGACCCCACAGCTGACCGACCACGACGGCTACGACTGGCACGTCCACTACTTCGCCCCCGGTGCCTCGGTCGCCGACCATCTCGCGGCCGACTGCGGCATGGCGCTGGCCTTCATGGTCGTGGCGGGCGAGCAGGAGCGGCTGCGCCGCTGCGAGGCCCCGGACTGCGGGCACGCGTTCGTCGACCTGTCACGCAACAGGTCACGCCGCTACTGCTCCAGCCGCACCTGCGGCAACAGACTGCATGTGGCCGCGTACCGGGCACGCCGGAAGGAAGCGGCGAGCTGACGGTCACAGCAAAAACAGATCGTGCACCGCCGCCATCAGCAGCAGGGCGCCGATCACCGTCAGGAAGATCATCAACGGCGGCTGGGAGAGCGCGAACAGGCAGCCGCGCGGCTCCTCGGTGGGTACGGGGGTCTCCCCCCCGGAGGTATCGAGCATCTCGGGCCGATCATGACGCACGCCGAAGACGGCCACTGACCAAGAGCCCTGATCCGCACGGGGGTTCATCATTTCCCGTGGAAAACACCCCGGAACCCCCGCCTCATCACCGCCCACCTGCGATGCTGCGGGGCTCCTCCCGGGGCTCCCCGGCGCTCAGATGCCGTGCTTCTTCAGGATCGCCTCGATGTCGCTGAAGTCCTCCGCGGGCCGCGCCGCCGTGTGCGGCGTGGCCCCGGGCCGCGCGGCCGGTCCGGCGCCGGGGCCGAGCGAGGGCACGGACGCCGCCGGCTCGACCGGACCGCCCCCCTGCCGCGCCGCCCTGGCCGCCTCCTTGCGCTCCTTGCGGGTGGCGCCGCCGCGCCGCTCCACCGCGCGGGTCGTCATGAAGAGCAGCCACGCCACCCCGAGGACGCCGAAGCCCGCCCACGCCGTCGGACTGAAGGCCGTGTGCGCGGCCCACTTCACGACGCCCGCCATCACCAGGCCGACCGGCACCAGCGCGTACGCGGTGATGCGGGCCGCCGCCAGGAAACGCTTGCGGTAGGCCGTGATCGCGGCGATGCCCAGGCCCGCGGCCGACACCGCGGCGCAGATGGTCTCGGCAATCATCAGGTCCTCCAGGGCAGGGTGCGTCGTCCGTACGGACACTTCTTTCCCCTCCATCCTGCACCTGGCCCCCTGATCGGGGCCACGGCCCGGGGACGCCCCGGGCGGATCTGGGGGAGATCTCGGGGGCGGTGTCCTCCCCAGGTCCCGGTCGGCCGGGCTCCGGCGGGCTGGAAGACTGACCCCATGAGTGACTCCACCACCACCCGCCCCATCGTCCTCGACGTCTGGTGCGAGCTCCAGTGCTCCGACTGCCACCTCGCCCTCGACGACATCCGCGCCCTGCGCGCCCGCTACGGGGACCGGCTGGAGGTCCGGCTGCGGCACTTCCCGCTCGACAAGCACCGGCACGCGTACGCCGCCGCGCAGGCCGCCGAGGAGGCCGCCGAGCAGGGACAGGGCTGGCCCTACGTGGAAGCCGTACTGGCCAGGACCGGCGACTTCGACTCCTGGGGCGAGGCCGTCCTGCTGGAGGTCGCGCGCGAGCTGGGCCTCGACGCCGACGAGTTCGACACCGCGCTGATCGACGGCCGCCACACCCTGGCCGTCGACGCCGACCAGGCCGAGGGCAAGGCGATCGGGGTGACCGGCACCCCCACCTATGTGATCGACGGCGAGCGACTCGACGGCGGCAGGAGCCAGGAGGGCCTGCGCGCCCGTATCGAGGAGATCACCGACCGGCTGCTGGCCGGGGCCGACTCCGTCCGAACCGACTAGAGCAGCCGCTTGACGAGGTGGTGGCGGGCCGTCCCGTATCCGAGCGACGCGCAGAGCCGGACCGCCGGGGCGTCGTCCACACGGACGTACAGGCCGATCAGGGCCGATCCCCGCGACAGGGCGACGCGCTCGGCGAGCAGCATCAGGGCGCGGCCGTACCCCTGGCCGCGCCGGGCCTCGGCCACCTCCGCCTCGGCCACGTACGCGCCCCACGCGCCCGGCCGGATCTCGCGGCGTACGAGCCGGAGCCGGCCCACGCTCTCCGGACCGTGGGTCAGGACGCCGAACGAGACGTCGGGGGTGGCCGGGCCGTCGGGGAGGTCCACCCGGTGGCCACCCTCCGGCCACGCGTCGTACTCCGCGGCGGTGACGGGGCGGGCCTCGACGCCCCGGGGGAGTTCCGGCGGGCTCGGCGGCAGCGGCTTGTCCACGTGGCGGCCGTGTTCGGTGTAGCCGAGGGAGTCCAGCAGCCGCAGCGCGGGGACGGCTCCCGCCGGTACGTCGGCGAGGGCCTCCCCGCAGCCCCAGCCGCGCAGCACCTCCTCGGCGGCGAGCAGGGCGACGGTGGCGCGGCCCCGGCGGCGGTCCGGCTCGGCGACGCGCAGCGCCGAGACGGTCCCGGCCCGGTGGCCGGAGCCGGGGTCCGTCGCGAGGTCGATCGTGCCGACGGGCCGGCTGTTCACACGGATCTCGTAGGAGCGTGACTTCCCGCCGTCGTCGGTCTGCTGGAGCGGTCCGGTGGGCCGCAGGGTGGTGGTCATCGAGGGTTCCTACCCAGCGGGCGCGGCCGGGTCCCCACGGATCCGGATCCGCGCCGGGCCGTTCCTCGAAGACCCGCAGGGCCTTGGCGGTCACCGGCCCCGGGACGCCCGGCAGTTCGCGGCCGTCGAGGCGGTGGACGGCCGGTACGTCGCGCAGGATCGAGGTCAGGAAGATCTCGTCCGCGCGTTCCAGTACGTCCAGCGGCAGCGCGGTCTCGTGGGCGCCGCTCCACTCGACGACCAGGGCGCGGGTGATGCCCGCGAAACAGCCGGACGCGAGGGGCGGGGTGTGCAGTTCGCCGTCGAGGACGACGAGGACATTGGAGCCGACGCCCTCGCAGAGCGCGCCCGCCGTGCCGGCGAACAGCGCCTCGGTGACGCCGTGTTCGTACGCGCGGGCGAGGGCGACGACGCTCTCCCCGTACGGAGTGGACTTGATCCCGGCGAGCGCGCCGCGTTCGTTGCGCACCCGGAGGACGGTGATGGCGGTGGTGGTGTCGGAGCGGCGCTTCGTCCCGCCGGCCGCGACGACCAGGGCGAGGGGGCGCGTCGCCCCGGTCGGAGCCGAGCGGCGAGAGCCCGCCGGTGCAGGTGATGCGCGGCCGCCCCACCTCCATCGGGCTGGCGGCGAGTACGGCCGTACGGGCCGCGCGTATCTCGTCGGCGTCGGGTGCGGCCAGTCCGAACCCACGGGTCGAGCGGGCCAGCCGGTCGAGACGGCGGGTGGGGGCGAAGGGCCGCCCCTGGAAACCGCCGACCGCCTTGCCCGTCTCGAAGACGCCGTCGCCCACGGCCAGTCCGTGGTCCGGCGCGGACACCCGGGCGGCCTCGGCTGTGTGCGGTCCGCCGTTGACCCAGATCCTCGCGGCCCCTTTCTCCTCGTCCCGTATGGTCCGCCAGTGCCGCGACCGGCCATGTTCGCCTCGTGAGGAGCGTTGTCCGGTGCGTGCGATCGCAAGGCGGCCGGGAGCCCTCGGTGGGGGCACCCCCGGAGGGAGTCCGGGGGAGGTGGCCGGGGGAGGGCGTGATGGACGGCGCGACGGGGCAAAGCTTGCCGGGGAGGGGCACTAGGTGGTGGTCCCGTACGCTCCCGACGCTATCGCGAGCAGTCTGGACGCCTTGAGTTCGGTCTCCTCCCACTCCCGCTCCGGGTCGGAGCCCCAGGTGATCCCGGCGCCCGCGCCGAAGCGCAGCACGGGGGCGGGGGCCGTGTCCCGGTCGATCCAGAAGGTGCGGATGCCGACGGCCAGGGCGGCGGTGTCCCGGTCCGCGTCGACCCAGCCGATGCCACCGCAGTACGGGCCGCGCGGGGCCGTCTCCAGCTCCTCGATGATCGCCAGGGCACTGGACTTGGGGGCACCGGTGACCGAGCCGGGCGGAAAGGTCGCGGACAGCAGCTCCGCCCAGCCCGCCGACGCGGCGAGTTCGCCCCGTACCGTCGAGACGAGATGGACCAGCCCGGGGTGGGGCTCCAGCGCGCAGAGCGCGGGGACCGTGACGGTCCCGGAGGCGCAGACGCGGCCGAGGTCGTTGCGGACGAGGTCCACGATCATCACGTTCTCGGCGTAGTCCTTCTCCAGCAGTTCCCCGGCGGTCCGGGCGGTGCCCTTGATCGGGCCGGACTCGACCGTGCGGCCGTCCCGTCGCAGATACAGCTCGGGCGAGGCGGTGGCGATCTCCACGCCGTGCGCCGGCAGCCGGATCGTCCCCGCGTACGGAGCCGGGTTGTCGCGCGCGAGCAGCGCCGTCAGCGCGTCGACATCGGCGGTGGCCGGGTCGGGCAGCGGCGCGGAGAGTACGCGGCAGAGGTTGGCCTGATAGACGTCGCCCGCCGCGATGTGCTCCCGGATACGGCGGACGCCCTTGGTGTACGCGGCGTGGTCGAGCGACGACGTCCAGTCGTCGACGCCGGGACCCCGCCACCGCCCCGGCTCCGGCGCGGGCACCGGTTCCGTCCGTACGTCGTCGAACCGGGCACAGGTGAGACGGCCCTCGAAGTCTGCGGCGACCACCCAGAACCCGGCGGAGCCGAGAGCTTCCGGATCATGGGTGACATCGCGCAGACCTGAGGCGATGAGGCCGCCGAAGCGGGCCAGAGGAGCGATGTCGTGCACGTTTGCGAGTCTAGAACAGACCCCATGGAGGGGCTCCGTACCGAACGCGCGGTGACCGCACGCCAGCACGCTGCGGAAACGCGTTTTTGTACTGGCCCCGGAATCCGCTAGAGTTCAACACGTCGCGAGGCCGGGCGGTCGGGCCGAGAAACGACATGCGGACGTAGCTCAGTTGGTAGAGCGCAACCTTGCCAAGGTTGAGGTCGCCAGTTCGAACCTGGTCGTCCGCTCGATTGTGGGGGATCTTCCCGAACCCCCACGCTCCTGGTGGAGTGGCCGAGAGGCGAGGCAACGGCCTGCAAAGCCGTCTACACGGGTTCAAATCCCGTCTCCACCTCCAAGGACGATTAGCTCAGCGGGAGAGCGCTTCCCTGACACGGAAGAGGTCACTGGTTCAATCCCAGTATCGTCCACTGGACCCATGAGGTTCCCGCGCGATTAGCTCAGCGGGAGAGCGCTTCCCTGACACGGAAGAGGTCACTGGTTCAATCCCAGTATCGCGCACGCAGTAACAGCAGTACGCAGGAGCAGTAGTACGCAGGGTATCTCTGTCCTGTGGCCCGCGCGATTAGCTCAGCGGGAGAGCGCTTCCCTGACACGGAAGAGGTCACTGGTTCAATCCCAGTATCGCGCACAGCGATCACAAAGCCCCCGTTCGTTTCGACGAACGGGGGCTTTGCCGTGCGGTCCTGAGGGCTCGGAATCCCGAAGCCTCGAGAGCTCAGGAGCCTTGGGAGCTCAGGAGCCTTGGAGGGCTCGGAGACTTGGAGATCTCAGGACGAGAAGAGCATCCGACCGAAGCTCTGACGGTGGCGCTTGTCGCCGTGGTGGCCCCCGTAATGGCCACCGCCGTGCTGCGGGGCACCCCAGGCGGGGCCGGGAGCGGCCTGGTAGGGCGGCGGGCTCGGTGCCGCGGGAGGCGGCGGGGGCTGCTGGGACCACTGGGTCTCCAGTCGGGTGAGGGCCTCCAGCTCACCGTAGTCGAGGAAGATCCCCCGGCAGCCACCGCACTGCTCTATCTGAACGCCGTTGCGGTTGTACGTGTGCATGGCCGCACGGCACTTGGGACACTGCATGATCGGCTCGCTCCTCGTCATTCGCCCGATATCGCCGGAACGCACGCCCCGCGACACTCTGTTCACCCTAGGGGGACGCCCCGGGCGCCAACTCGGTTGCGAGCGCCGCCATCCGGGCACAGGCGTCGATCATCAGCTCTTCCGGGCCATCGGGATCCCGGCCCTCCACGACCGATTTGGCGATCGCGAGCGCGGCACCCTGCACGGTGAGCGCGCGGGCGGGGACGTCCAGCCGAGGCCAGAGGTCCCCGCTCGCGGGCACGGCCGGGCCGCGTGCGCCGCGGTACGCGCCGAGGAACCGTGCCCATGCCTCCGGGGGCAGCAGCCCCGCCGCGTACCAGGCGGCCGGGCGCGCCAGGTCCCAGGCCGGGTCGCCGGTCCCGAGGTCGTCCACGTCGATCAGCAGCCAGGGCCCGTCCGGCGCGGGGTGGCGCACCAGCTGGCCCAGGTGCAGATCCCCGTGACACAGCGCGTACGGACCCGGCGACCGCCCCTCCCCGCGCGCCCAGGCCGGGAGGAGCCGCCAGGCCCGCTCCACGGGCGCGGCGGCGGGATGGTGCCCGGCCGCGCGCATCCTGGCGACCGCGAGGGCCGCCTTGACGGGGCCTCGCATGGCGGGCAGCCCGCCGTCCGGCGGGGACAGCGGCTCCAACGGTACGGAGTGCAGCCGGGCGAGCAGGGTCCCCGCCGCCTCCCAGGGGGCGGCCTCCGGGTTCTCCGGGTCCACGGGCGTTCCGTACGGCCATACCGTGACCGGCCGGCCGCGCAGCCCGGTGGCGGCGGTGGGCAGTGGCGGCGTTGGCAGCGGCGGCAGCAGGATCCCGGCGAGCGCCGGGTGCCCGGCCATGGCGATCCTGGCGCGGTGGCCCACGGGATCCGTACCGTCCGCGTGCGCCTTGGCGACCGCCTGGCCGTGCCGTACGACGACGCCGTCCGCCCGGTCCGCGAGGACGGTGCCCGGGTGGCCGCAGGCGCGGCAGGACGCCGACGGGGACGCCTGCGTCTGGTGCGCGGCGTCGCGGGCGGCCCGGTCCAGCGCGCGTACGACCGGTGCGGATGTGGATGCGGCGGTGGCTGCGGCTGCCGATGCGGTGATGGTTCGCCCCCGGGGTCGGTGTGTCCCTTCCGTACGGGGAGCTTAGGGGCCGGCCCGTACGGGGTACCCCGAGGCCGTCCCGTACCGGGGCGGAAAGCGCGCTGACCGGTCAGCTCCCCAGCTGACCGGTCAAACGCTGCCGTCCGCCGCACCCCCGTCCCCACGGAGTTGTTGGGCCGGATGTCCCGACCCGGGCCGCTCTCCCGGGTCCGGGGCGCCGCTCAGCGCCCCAACACCATGCCCACGGACGACGCCTGTGTCACCACTGCCTCCCAGCCGCCGAAGACGACCACCAGCAGCGCCGCCAGGGGAAGGACCATGGCCGTCGCCACCAACGGATGGCGCGTACCGGACTGGCGTCCGCCGAACACCGCGAACGCCTTGCGTCCTCGCGTACGGGTCACTGCTCTCGATGCCGTGTCCGCCATGGCCCTTCTCCTGTCACGTCCGACAGCGGCGAGTGTGACCTCGGGGGACGAGTGCTGCACTCGCCGCTCGACCTCAACACTAGGGACGCGGCGCGCACCGGGCGTCATGCCCGCGTACCGATTGGTCGGCCTCCCGAAGGATGAGCGCGCACCGGGCGCGTACTCCTCTGGGTGGAGAACCGGCCCGGGAAGTGGGGGTCTTCCCGGAGGGGACGCCCGGAAAGACCCGATCGGGGCGGCTCCGGAAGCCATCGCCCCGGCCGCCCGGACCGGTGTCGCGCCACCGCCCGGCCGCGGTGACTTCTCTCACTTCCACCGCCCCACGGCCCACCGCCGTCCCCGCCCGGCGGTCCGCCCCGGCCGCCGCCGTCCCGGATCCCCGCGACGCGCTCCCCGCCCTCCCCCCACGGTCACCTCCCACTCTCCAATCCCCCGTCTGCGAAGGCCCTTTGGGATCATCGGGGGGGCCGGGAAGAACACGGCGGCGCCGCCCTGACCACTCCTCAATTTCCGCACCCGGCGCTGACAATCGGTCGGTACGAGAGGGCGCGGCCTATGAGCACACCCGGGCACGGGTACGTAAGCTGTGCCACGTCACACGGACGACCGGGCAGCGGGGATGGACATGGCGATGATGCGGCTCCGGCGCGAGGACCCGCGTGTCGTCGGCTCGTTCAGGCTCCACAGACGGCTGGGCGCGGGCGGCATGGGCGTCGTCTATCTGGGCTCGGACCGGCGCGGCCAGCGGGTCGCGCTGAAGGTGATCCGGCCCGACCTCGCCGAGGACCAGGAGTTCCGGTCGCGGTTCGCCCGCGAGGTCTCCGCGGCACGGCGGATCAGGGGCGGCTGTACGGCACGGCTGGTGGCCGCGGACCTCGACGCGGAGCGGCCGTGGTTCGCCACCCAGTACGTACCGGGGCCCTCGCTGCACGACAAGGTCAACGAGGAGGGGTTCCTCCCCGCCTCCGAGGTCGCCGCCATCGGCGCCGCGCTGTCCGAGGGCCTGGTGGCCGTGCACGAGGCCGGGGTCGTCCACCGCGACCTCAAGCCGTCGAACATCCTCCTCTCCCCCAAGGGCCCGCGCATCATCGACTTCGGTATCGCCTGGGCGACCGGCGCGAGCACCCTGACCCATGTCGGTACGGCCGTCGGGTCGCCCGGGTTCCTCGCCCCCGAACAGGTCCGGGGCGCGGCCGTGACACCCGCCACCGACGTGTTCTCGCTGGGCGCCACCCTGGCGTACGCGGCGACCTCCGACTCCCCGTTCGGGCACGGCAGTTCCGAGGTGATGCTCTACCGCGTGGTCCACGAGGAGGCCCAGCTGCACGGGGTGCCCGACGCGCTCGCGCCGCTCGTCCGCGCCTGCCTCGCCAAGGACCCGGAGGAACGGCCCAGCACCCTCCAGCTGTCCATGCGCCTCAAGGAGATCGCGGCCAGGGAGGCCCAGGGCCTGGGCGACACCCGCCCGGCCGTCCGGCGGCCCCGGAGCGGGCAGGAGCTGCCCACGGGACGGATCACCGAGCGGGGCGGTCCGGAGCGCGGTGGCTCCGAGCGCGGCGACCGGGGGTCGCAGAGCCGGCCCTCGGGTACGTCCGGCAACGCGGCCTCCCGTTCCGGGCAGCCCCGTGGCGCCGGCTCGTCCCGGGCCGGCGGCTCACGGCCTCCCCGGCCGCGTGGTTCCTCCCGTACCGGAAACCGGCAGAAGTCCGGGCCGGCCGGGGTCCGGACCACCTCGGCCAAGCTACGGCCCGCCAACCCCCGGCTGCTGCGGCAGCGGCTGATCGTCTTCGTCGTGGTGACGCTCATCGTGGCGCTGGGCATCGCGGCGGCGCAGCAGCTCTGAGCGGCCCGTCGCGGTGACCGCCCCGCCCGGTGCCTCTCGGTTCGCTACCGTGTACGCGTACATCAGGCGGCACACATCCGAACGGTTGCTGCACATCGTGAAGCGTGATACAGAATCAGCCGCGAGCCGCGAGCCGCGAGCCGCGAGCCGCGAGCCGCGAGCCGCGAGCCGCGAGCCGCGAGCCGCGAGCCGCGAGCCGCGAGCCGCGAGCCGCGAGCCG